>JAKSPF010000035.1 GCA_024405065.1 Sphaerochaetaceae bacterium
AAAACACATTTTTGACCGCAAAGGCAAATTCAAGATTTATGAAGGAGTTTTGAAAGATCCTCTACAAAATAAGATATCAAGAAAGAAGATCGGACGAGCCTGTACTGTTTCTTATTTGAGGCTCTTCCACGGAAAGAAAAAATCTTTAAGAGTACGGTGCCCGACTGCAGCATTTTCACTTGCAAGCATATCTGAAACGATTATGTGATGTCTGTCAACGTGTTTCTCTTCCATCCAATCGTAGCGTATGAGAAGAAGCCTCACTGCGTTATTCCTCAGAACGGCAACGGAAGAAAGCCCCGGAAGAAAAAACAGTGTAACGGCAGAAAGTACAATATTGAAAGCCGAGTGAATCACAAGGAAAACGGTGAATAGGAAATTTTCAGTCACAAGAAGCAGTGATTTTCTGAACGTTTTTAGAGGCCCGTCCTCCGGCATCGCCTGAAAAAGAGGGAGATAATACTGAACAGACAAAAACAGTTCAAATTCGGCAAAACACAGAAAGGCGCATATCAGAGTGGATGCAAAACCTGTTCCCCTGTAATAAAAAGGAATAAGAAAACCTGCATTCACAACCAGAAAAACAGTCTCTGCACAATAAAACAGGAAGTGTGTGAAGCCTGCTTTGAGGGAGCCCGCAAAATTTATGAATATCCCGTTTTTGAAACTTGTCCAACTGTGAGCTGTTCCGGAAAATCCGGTTGCATACAGACAGAAAAAGACAAGACCGGCAAAGGTCAACGTGAATTTTCCTGTGCCGGAAAGATTGCCGCCTATACCTGTTGTAAACACAAAACCCGCAATGAAAGCGTTACATACAAGATTTGACAGTACAAGACCTAAAAGGTTATCCCACATGTCATAAAAACTCTTTCTGATCAGCAAACGAATCATCAGAGCTTCCTTTTTTCATTGACAGTGCTTTCCTTCCAAACAGGCCATGAACACTCCCCGCGATAGTTTGAACCGTTGAAGTGAGGGAACTTTTCAGGTACGTACTCTTTTCCGTCCTTAAGTCTGCTCTTTTTGTCCTGAGTGTAAATCCACATACTGTGCCGATCCCAAACAACAATTTCATCTCTGTGATCAGAGCAAAGGTCAATAACCTCAGTGCAACACTGGGGGTGACCGTCATCCGGCATAGGAACAACCATACGTCCTTCACCGTCCATAAGTCCTCCGTATTTTACACTCGGATTTGTCATGAAAAGTTCAGTACCGTTCCCGTCCCAGTTTACCGGAGCCACAGTATTTCCGTTACACCTCATCTGCTTGTGCCAGAGTTCCCTTCCCCTGCCGTCATGCATATAGATTATTCCCTGAGGACCCCAATATGTTGTTGTAACAATTTCAAAACCCTTGTCGGCAGGTCTGTAATTTGCAGCTGAAATTCTCTGACTGTGACCGTTTATGTCTTTGAGAAGAATACGCCCGTCAGTATTGCAGATTATAAATCCCTCCCAGCCGTTCACCGTTGCAAGTACGGGTGTTTCATTATCAGGATCAAACTTTCCGGCAATTATCTCATCACAGTGATCCGTTTCCACCGGAAGCTGCCACATCAATTTTCCGTCCGGTGAAATCATATTGTAGCATGCAAAAATTTCATCTTTGCCGTCACCGTCAAAATCCTGAGCATACGGAAAATGCCCTGTATTGTTGTGATTGAAGTACCACTTCAGTTTAAGATTGCAGTCATAGACCCATAAGCGTGCATATCTGTCTTTTATCATTATGTCGGACGGGCGTTCATTACCGCTTACATTTACAATTCTTATTGCATCAACGTTGAGATACTGCATTGCGTGAGTCTTGAATTCTATGCCTGTGAGGGACGATGCATCCTGTGAATTTTCCGGAACAACAACAGACGCTTTTTCCGTTCCTGTACTTCCGTCAAGAATTCTCAACCTGTAATCCCAAGCACAGATGACTTCATCAACTCCGTCACCGTCAATATCGTAAATCTGAAACGGAAGATCGGTAGTGATTTCATAAACATCATCGCTGTCACGCGGTTCTCCTTTCTGCCACAGCACTTTTCCGGTTCGCATGCTGACTGCTGTCATACAGCTGATGAACGGATATCTGTCCTTATAAACTCTTTTCTGGTGCTGGCATATTATGAAAAACCATTCATCGGTACCTGTAAGATGACCGAACCGGATCTGCCTCCCCGCTCCGAAGTTTCCGAGACTTATCTTTTTTACAAGCTTCATTTGCGGGTGCTTTGCACTTTCCTTTTTCAGTTCTTTTTTCTGGGCTTTCTCCCTTTTGCAAAGAGCCTTTTTCTCTTCTGCAGAGCAGGAAACCCGCACGTCCGTGTACTGGGTAGGCATATATGCACACAACGCAATATATCCCCAACTGTATTCTTTATCTCTTGCACTTAAAACCGTGCGACCGTCTATTGAAGCGGTGAATTCGTCTCCGATACAGGAAATTGAAACGTGGTAAAAATGCAGACAGTCACATTCAAAATCTCTCTCTGCCAAAACTCTTCTGTCCGCCCTCTTTATTTTCACAAACTTCACTTTATCGTTTTCAAACCAAAATGCGTATGCCGCAAGAGGTGTCTGAAATCTCACCAGAAAACCGCATGGTCTCTCTTTGGAAAGAACTCTGATGTCTGCCTCAAGTGTAAAGTTTTTCCATAACTCCGAACCTGCGGCAAGAGTGGGCATAGACCACTTGGGGTTTACCTCCTGAACACGCTGCTGTTCCATAAAGTGCTTTCCGTTCTGTGAAGTTACAAGCCATGTAGGTCCGCGCCAGTTGTAATCTGTCTGAGGGTCAAACCACTCACCTGTATATCCTTCACATGGGAAAAAGTGATACTCACCCATTGCCGAATGCTCCCTGTCATAGGGAAACGCTCCGAGCGGAAACTTAAGAAAATCATCAGAAAAAAGTGTTATTTCCATTACTGAATCCTCACAAGGTCATCTGTTCTCACCGGCATACCGGATGCTATTGATTTGTTGGCTGCAATACCTACCAGTATTGACTTTACACCGTCAATGTAATCTGCAGCTCTATGAAACTCGTCAAATGGAGGATTTTCTGAAAACACATCTTCCAGCATAACGGGATCTCCTCCGCCGTGACCGCCCTCAAGAACATTCACCGGAACCTCATAAGGCTCACTGAACATGGGAAACACCTTTATCAGGTGAAATTTTTGAGCACCTTCCTGTGATTTGTCACCCGCCGCATTTATGTAGGTTTTTTCAACTGCTTTGTACTCAATCCTGCCGGAAGTACCGTTGAATGCAACATTGAAACCCTCCCACGGCATATAAGAAGCAAGTGAATACGACATCTGAACCCCGTTTTTGTACCTTACAAGCACGTTCATTGTATCTTCTATTGAAATATCATCACTGAAAACGCTCCTGTCTCTTATGTAGCCGCTGTCTTTTTCCGCATCAAGATAAAGTCCTTTGAGCTGTGGTTTTGACTCCATATCAATTGCAAACGGGTCATTTTTTGCAAGACTGCTTCCGTGACAGCGGTAATAAAAGTTCTCAACACCGCGCCGCTCTGCTGCCGCCTGTCCGTAGAATTTCAAATCACCGAACGCAAACACGGTTTCAGGCTCGGTATTCAGCCAGAAATTAACCAAATCAAAGTGGTGAGTTGCCTTATGTACAAGAAGTCCTCCGCTGTTGTATTTGTTCCTGTGCCAGCGCCTGTAGTAGTCTGCACCGTGTTCGCAGTTCAGCAACCACTCAAAATGAACAGAAGTAGGAGTTCCTATCACACCGTCTCTTATCAATTCTCTTACCTTTGTGTGATACGGTGCGTAGCGATAGTTGAAACACACCCGGATATGCCTTCCGGTCTTCTTCTGACAGTCTATGATACGCTGGGCTTTTCTCTCGTCTATTGTCAGAGGTTTTTCCGTAATAACGTCACAACCTGCTTCCATCGCCCTGCAGATGTAGTCATCATGTGTTCTGTCAACCGAAGTGACAATCACAATATCGGCTTTCTGCTCACTTATCATTTTTTCAAAATCGTGCGGCAAATATGTGGGAAGAATCCGGTAACCGAGTTCTGCAAGAGCCCTGTTTGTATAATCCATCCTTGTCTGACTCATATCACACAGACCCGCAAGCTCTGCAGTATCACGATACTTGGAAGCTATTGCCTCGTAGTACATTCTTGCTCTTCCGCCGGTACCCACCAGAACATATCTTTTTTTCATAATACCTACCCCTTATCTCTGTTCCAAATCTTCAACCTTCAACGGAGGCTCAACATTCACGGTGTTGTTCTCAAACCTGACATTCTCCGCAAATGCAATTCTGAAACCCCTGTAATCCGTTTCCGGAAGCCCGGCAAACATCTCCGTTTCCAGACCTTCCTCAACCCTGTCACTTACCAGTAAAACACAGTCACTGATAGAAACGTTCTTTACAGGCATTTCCGGAAGCCCGGCAATAAGACCGGCACCGGCTCGACATCCCTGTGCCCGAACTCCGGAAACCGTAATATCTTCAATAATCGGAGTTGTTTCATCAATCGGCTGCTTAAATAACGAATACAGTCTGCTGTCATCCGAACCGCACTTGTAAAACATCATTATGGTTATGGGACAAATCACATTCTTCATCGTGATGTCTGATACTCGGATGTTTCTTATATGACCTCCGCGTCCACGTCTTGTCTTTATTCTCACGCCCCTGTCAGTACCGTCAAAGTTACAGTTACGAACCGTTACATCTTCAAAACCGCATGCAGTTTCACTGCCTATGGTGAAGCCTCCGTGTGCACTTTTTACCGTGCACCCTTCCACAAGCACATGGGTTGTGGGAGACTTTGTCTTCAATGCTTCAAGTCCGCTTCCGCTTTTCAAAGCAATACCGTCATCACCTACATCAACGAAGCAATTCCTTATCGTGACATAATTGCAGGACTCAACATCAATTCCGTCCGTGTTGGGTGAATCACTCGGGTTCACTATCTTCACCCCGTCCAAAATTACATTATCGGAATATACGGGATGCAGATTCCAGAACGGACTTGAAGTAAGGGTAATGCCTTTCACCGTGACATTCCTGCTCCTGTATATCTGAAGCAAAGGAGGTCTCAGAAACTGGCATTCACGCCCGCCTCCGCCGCTTGCCTGATTTTTGTAATCCGGGTTAAGCACGGCAAGTCTTTTTTCACATTCAAGAACAGGTTCGGAAGGTCTTCCACCGTTTTTCCATGTCATTATGTGACTCCACCACTTCTCACCGCCTCCGTTCAGAGTGCCTTCACCTTCCAAAATTACGTTTTCCGCATTTTCAATCCACACACACGGGTGCATTGCATAACAATCAACACCTTCCCATCTTGTTTTTACCGGAGGGTAAAGATCAAAATCATCCGCGAATTTCAAAACCGCACCTTTCTCCAAAATTATGTGAGAGTCAGACGGAATCATCAGCGGTCCGGTAAGATATACACCTTCAGGTATGACTAACGTCTCCTTGCCCGCATAATCATATATCGCCCTGTGAAGGAGATCTGTATTCAGAGTATTTCCGTCATCATAACCTTTGAACAATACACTCATGCTTTTTTCCCTCCGTATTCAATCTCAAGCCCCGCAAGTATGAACGAACCGACACCGTGCATATTATCAACGGCTCTTTCTTCACCCAAAGTGTAATAATTGTAACTTCCGTCTCTGAAAGGAGAAGTGTCCTCTGCTTTTCCGAGTCCCGCACTCTTACAGATGTCCTTTATGTGAAAATTCTCATCTTTGTCATAGTAAGTTTTGAACTTCACAACACCGTCAAAAGCCCTCACCGCAGCATCACGGAAGCTGTTGTCAAGAATACCCATGCGGTTCATCTTGGCAAACCCGTAGGCAAACATCAGAGTTCCGGACGTCTCAAGAAAATTATTTTCATAGCCACCCATATCGGTAACCTGATACCACATACCCGTTGAAACGTCCTGTACTTTCACAAGCGCAGACGCAAGTTTCAATGCGTAATCTGCAAAAAATGTCCTGTATCCTTCAAATTCATCCGTAGCGGGAAGCAACTCAAGAATATCGGCAATAGCCATAATCACCCAGCCGACTGCCCTTGACCACACATAGCCTGAGCAACCGGTCTTCTTGTCCGCCCAGTACATCTTACCGGATTCGTCCCACGCATGAAGAAGCAAACCGTTAGGCTTCACAGTATGGGAATACATAAGACTCAGCTGATTCTTTGCCTCATCCAGAGCGACTTTCAGATCACCCCATTTTCCCGCATACTTCACGCAAAGCGGTTCCGACATATAAAACCCGTCAAGCCACATCTGATCAGGATAACGTTTTTTGTGCCAGTATCCGCCGCTTGCAGTACGCGGCTGAGATTTCATCATATCAATGAAAGAATCCATTGCCTTTTTATATTTTTCTTCACCGGACAGATTGTACAGAGAAAAATAAAGATTCCCTGTTCTTATCTTATCCATGCTGTATTCTTCCTTTTCAAAACCTGTCACGGAACCGTCTTCTTTGAGGAACTGACAGGCTCTTTCTCTCACCCAAACAATCCATTCCGGTTTATTCAGTATCTGCGCTGCCTTTAATACAGCCTCAAGACACAGACTGCTTGTGTAGTTGTAAATTGCCGTCTGCGGTGTGTAATTTTTAATGAAAGCCAGACATGCAGCTTCTGTTTTTGTCAAATTTTTATCAATCATATCCAATTTCAAATTATAAAACTCACGGTAGAGCAACCTTCAAAACTGAACTTTGTGAAAAAGTTTTGGAAATTACTCAAAAAAGCAAGTTTTTCACTCACAAAAATAAAAGAGGGGCAACAGCCCCTCTTTCCGATAAAAGGACAACTTACTGAAGCAGGTTGTTCTTTTCTGCCCACGCTCTTCCTTCAGCTTCCCATGCTGTTGCACCGACCTTATCAAGTTCTGCAACAAATGCCTTCCAGTTTGCCTCGTTGAGAACTCTCTTTCCGTTAAGGAACTCTGCAATTCCCTGAGAATAAAGAGTCTGAACATCTGTTGAAGGCTTGGGCATGGTTGTAATCTGAGGAGTCTCAGTCCATGTCTTACCCATCATCTCAAGCAGAACATCACCGGGAGCCATACGTTTTTTGGACTTCTCCGTAATGTATGCCGGATATCTGAGATCGGTCTCTTCCTGATTCAGATAGTTGAATGAATAGTTCCTGAGCTGGATGTAAGTCTGACCGATTGAGTGGTTGTAACCGTATTCACCCAGACCTTCGTCTGAAGGCAGATTTGTCTTGGGGTCAATGAAATAAGTCTTTCCTTCGTTACCGTAACCGCAGAGATAATAACCTTCACCGAATGACATCCAGTTGAAGATATCACATATAAGCTTTGCCTTTGCAGGTGAACAGTTGCTGTTGATAGCAAAGATTCTTCTTCCTATGTCTCTGGGACCCACAGACTGCTTTCCCTTAGGTCCTATCGGAGCATCAACAACAACAAAGCCACCATTGGGGAAGTTATCGTCAAACGGTTTGTAGTTGTTAAGTGAAGCATACGCTGAGTTCTGCTCTCTGAACACACCGAACTTACCCTGCTTCCAAGCTGCTCTGAAGTCATCTTTCTTGTAAGACTGCCAGTTGGGATCAATCAAATCATTGTCTATACACTTCTTGAAGAACACCATCCAGTCATAGTATTCGGGTTTGTGAATCTGAAGACCGAAATTGTTCTTTGTCATGTTCCATGTGGCTTCAACACCGAAAGCACCCATCAGAGGCTCAAATCTCCTTCCGGGATAAACTTCATAAGTAACTGTTTCTTCTACAAAAGCACCGAAACCGTATGTGTCTTTCTTTCCGTTTCCGTCAGGATCGTTGTTTCTGAATGCATACATTACGTTGTACAGATCATCAAGTGTTTTGGGAACACCAAGTCCGACTTTTTTAAGCCAGTCCTCTCTGACAAGAAGACCCTCGTTTCCTGCATAGGTTGAGCGTGTTGCAAAACCGTAAATCCTGTCACCGACGGTAACATAGGACTTTGCCGTAGGATCCGTATCCCACTGAATCTTTGTTCTGTCAGGAAGGTACTTGTAATAGTCCGTGACATCAAGGAGCATTCCCTGTGCAACAAGATCCGTATAGACCTCACGTGAACATGTGATGAAATCCGGAAGCTGGTCACCTGCAGCCATTGTCCTTACTTGAATATCCTGATCTGCCGGTGATGCCGGAAGCATCTGGAATTCAACATCAACTCCGAACTTTTCCTTAATCTTTGCATATCCTGCCCAGTCATCTGCAAGAGGTCCTACCTCTGTCTGTGTAGCTGAATACAGGAACACCAGTTTGTCAATTTTCTCCTCCTTGACTGACTCGGCTTCTTTTGCACCGCCGGCAAAAACAAAACCGAAGACAGTAATGAGAACCATGAAAACAGCAATCAGTTTTCTCATTTATCTTCCTCCTTAAGTAAGATATCAAATCAACCCTTGACGCTTCCCAAAAGCGTCCCTTTGGTAAAATATTTCTGAATGAAAGGATAGGCAATTATCATAGGAATTGCACTCATGAACACGGAAGCTGCCTTGATTGCCTCAATCGGCGCATTTCCAAACGCATTCGTTTCCAAAAACTCGTTCATACCGGCAGCAAGAAGGATATTTCTGAGAAGAATCGGAAGAGGTCTCAGATAATCCTTAGTAAGATAAAGCATCGGTCTCATATAGTCATTCCAGAAAGCCACCCCGTAGTACAACCCTATCGTCATTATTATTGCTTTTGAAAGCGGAAGAATTATATGAAACATTATCTGAAGATCATTACAACCGTCAATAAATGCACTTTCTCTCAACTCATTGGGTATCCCCTCAAAAAACTGCCTCATGATTATCATATTATACGTGCTGAGTGCAACCGGAGCAAATACGGAAAACAGATGATTAGTCAGCTTGAGTTTTGCAATCATCAGGTAAACGGGAACAATACCCACGTTGAACAAATACGGAATAAGCACAAAAATCGTTATTGCTTTTTTTCCGGGAAGTCCCTTAACTGAAAGTGCATAAGCCATAGGAATGGTAAGAAAAAGAGCACAACACACACCTTCAACCAGAATCAGAAAACTGTTTTTAAACGCAAGCAGAAACCCTTTGTTTCCCAACAAAGCCTCGTATGCGGAAAATGACCACTTCCACGGGGGAAGAACCATCCCTTCAACATAAGAACCCAAATAACTTGGGGGTCTGAATGACAACGTGAGCGTTGCCCAAAGAGGAATCACGAGTATTATCAGGATAAACGCAAGAAATACGATGACACAAATGTTGAAAACCTTATCCGTTGCCGTAGGTTTAACTGCAACATTTTCCGCTTTACCTGTTTTATTTTTTTTGAAAATACTCATCATCCCGCACCGCCTGTAATCAGAACAGAGAACTCTCTGTATATTTTTTTGTAAGGTGATTTGAACAGAAAAGCAAAAGCATACCTATAATTCCCTTGAATATTCCGGCAGCAGTTGCAAGCCCGAACTGACTGTTCAGAAGCCCCTGTCTGTAAACCCATGTATCAATTATGTCACCCACGCTGTAGACGGCAGGACTGTACAACATGTAGAGCTGATTGAAACCCGCATCAAGCACGGTTCCTATCTTCATAAGAAGGACAATCACAATTACCGGTTTGATTGCAGGAAGAGTAATATACCTCACCCTCTGCCAACTGTTTGCACCCTCAACTATTGCAGCCTCAAACAGAGAAACATCAATTCCCATAAGCGCAGCAATGAAGATTATTGCAGACCATCCCATTTCCTTCCATGCATCCGACAAAATCACCAGAAACGGAAAAATCTTGGAATCGGTAAGAAAATTCACCGGCTGTTTTCCCATCAGCCTCAGCGCGTCATTCACAATACCGTCACCGGGCGCAAGAAGTGCAAGTATAATTCCGTACATGATAACCCATGAGAGGAAATGCGGCAGGTAGGTCATCGTCTGCACCGATTTTTTCAAGCACTTGCCAGGCATCTCGCTCAACAGCACAGCAAACAAAATCGGACCGACTGTATTTAGCGCAAATTTGTTGGCGCTCATGCCCAGGGTGTTCCAGAAAGACATCCAGAATATGGGATCTGTCAGGAAGGCTTTGAAGTGTTTGAATCCAACCCAGGGGCTGCCTCCAATGCCCTTCGCGATTTTGAAATCCTGAAAGGCAATTACGTTCCAACAGATCGGTGTATAGCAGAAGAGCGCCAAAAAACCGAAGCCCAGTAGTGCCAGGACCTGCAGCTGCCAC
>JAKSPF010000036.1 GCA_024405065.1 Sphaerochaetaceae bacterium
TACCGGTGTCGGCGGTAAGAACTCCCGTGAGAATATTCATAAGCGTTGACTTGCCGGCACCGTTTTCTCCAAGCAAAGCATGAACCTCACCCTCATACATGTCAAAGTGAACATCACTGAGAGCTTTTGATCCTCCGAACGACTTGGAAATGTTTTTCATTTCTAGGATTTTTTTCATTCCTGAACCTCTATACAAAAATAAAGCGGGTGCACGGAAGCACACCCGCATTGTGAATCTTAATGACCCATGAAACCCTGATACTGGCTGACGTTCTTTCTGTCAACAATCCATACGGGCTGTTTTGCTTCGTCACCGAGCTTGAATGTCCAGTTACCCTTAACAAAATCCACGGCATAATCAATTGCCTGCTTCATCATTGACGGGCTGAAGTACACACTCATCATATCATCAAAGAACTTGTCGGCTGTTGCAGCCTGAGCTGACTTACCGTTCATGACATCATACAGTTCCTGCATACCGCCGATAGCGGAAATGTAAAGGTTGAGACCGGCGGCATCTGCCTGATCTTTTGCTGATGCTGATTCAAGAACATTGAGAACACCGAACGTCATTTCATCATCCATTGAGTAGATGAAAAGATTGCCGCCGTTCTTTTTTGCTGCTGCAAGAATATCTCCGAGTTTCTGTTCCATGAAGTTTGCCGCACCGTCTGCAGACCAGTTACATACAACCGAATACTCTGAAAGAGCTTTATCAATAGCTGCATCTGACCATACGCTTGTTGTGTGGTATGTCTTTCCCGTTGCATTGTCCGTGTAATCCACGCTGCCTTTGAGGAATCCTCTGAAACCGCTCTCTCTGTCAATACACACCGAGCCGTTGTCACCGTAAAGTGTTACGATTGTGTCACCGGCTTTCATACCCTTGCTCTGAAGCCAATATGCAATACCTGCACCGCACTGGATGTTATCTCCTGCAAAGTTCAAAGTTGCCTTCGGTTTAAGAGCAATGGCAAATCTGTCAAACTGGATTACAGGAATCTTTGCACCGACAAGAGCTTCAACAGCAGCTTCAGCAGAATCATCAAGAACCTGAATAACAACAATTTTGGCATCGCCGTTGGCAATAATCGTGTTGACATAGTCAACCTGAGTTTCTCCTGAAGAAGCAGGCATGAACAAAGCCTTTGTACCGGCCTTTGTAAGCTCGTTGCACTTTTCCTCAGCGTAGGCACCTGCCTGTGCCGTCCAACCGTGATCAGGTGTAGGACCAAGAACATAAATCTTGTCTGCTACACTTTCTTTAGCACCGTTTGCAAATGCTGCAAAGGCTACCACAAGAACAAGTAATGAAAGCAAAATTTTTTTCATTTTGTTTCCTCCCCAAATTTTATACCTTACGGTACATTTTCCGATTAAAGATTTTCCGTTTTTCCATTGACTGAAGATTTCTGACACGCAAAAACAGCATACATGGAACCGATAATGTCATCTGCATCAAGACAACTCTTTCTACCTGTTATCACGGAATCAAGAAATTCGTCAATAACCCCGCTTGAAGCCTGTTGCTTGTCTGCATTTGTCTGAATTCTGTCCAGTGCAAGTTTTTCTTCCGTTCCGTCATTGTGAACAATAATCAAGGAGTAGTCGGGATCTGAATACAGCTTCAGTACACCGTTCTGACAGAAAATGTTTGTTGTGTTGAACTCAGTACCGTAACAGGTCCAACTGGTTGTAACTGTTCCGTATGCTCCATTCCGGAAATTAAGAATCTCAACTGAGTTATCATCCACTTCAATCGGTGTGCCGTCTTCAAATGTTTTATCAAGAACACGCATAGTTGAATAAACCGACTTTATCTCATCACCTACGAGGTATCTTATAAGATCTATTTTGTGAATGCCGAGGTCTGCCATAGAACCGAACGCAGCAGCAGATTTTTTGAAGAACCATGTATTTTTGCTTTTTTCAATACTCCACGACTCAGGACCGCCGTGACAGAACATCGTATTGAATGTAAGGACTTTACCCATCTTTCCGCTTGCTATGATTTCTTTAGCCTTTTTATGTGCAGGTGTAAGACGCTGATTCTGCCCTATCATAAGACGTTTTCCGGCCTTCTTTGCAGCATCAATCATCCTCTCACAATCTTCAATTGAGGTTGCCATCGGCTTTTCACAAAGAACGTGTTTTCCCGCTTCAAGAGCCTTTACTGCAGTTTCTGCATGGTAAGCATTCGCCACACACACGGACACAGCATCAACAGTCTTATCTTCAAAAAGCTCTTCCAGTGACCCATAAACCCTTCCGCCGTAAATTTTTGCAAGTTCCTCAGCTCTTTCACTGACAAAATCAAAAAATCCGGCAATTTCAACATTCCCGTTAAGTCCGTATTCATGCGCATGGCGTTGTCTTGCAATGCTCCCGCACCCTATGACTGCTACCTTCATTACTACCTCCAAAATACCCTCCGGCACATAATTATTCTACATAACACAATTAAAACACTTCAATCATATTACAAAATTTTCCATATATTTCTTTGAAAGTCTCAAAGAATCAAGAATTTTCTTCTTTGACCCCTCAAAGGCTCTGTCCTCAACCTCTATGCAGGCATAACCGTCATAGCCGATATCCGTAAGAGCAGATACAAACCGATCCCACCTGACATCTCCCAGACCCGGAAGTTTGGGAGCCATATAATTCAGGGGATATGCCATGATACCGTTTTCATCAAGTTTATCTTTGAAAATCTTTATATCCTTGAAGTGAATGTGGAACACCTTGTCTTTAAATTCGTAAAGGGGTTTGAGATAATCCATCTGCTGCCACACAAAATGGCTCGGATCATAGTTAATCCCAAGATTTTCCGACTGTAGAATTCCGAAAACTTTTTTCCAGTTTTCCGGACTTGTAAAAATATTCTGTCCCCCCGGCCACTGATCCTGACCAAACAGCATGGGACAGTTTTCTATTCCGATTTTCACTTTAAGTTCTTCTGCAAGTTTGATAACGGGAGGCCAGACCTCTGCAACGAGTTTCATATTATCTTCAACATTTTTTGTCTGATCACGCCCGATAAAAGTCGTAACCATATTTACACCGAGTTTTGCACTTGCCTTTATGACTGTCATCAGATGCTCAACAGATGACTTTCTTTTTTCAAGGTCTCCATCCATCGTATTGGGATAGAAAGCAAGAGAAGAAATCTCCACACCTTTTTTCTCTGAATAATCTTTAACGTATTTCGCATATCCGTCATCATTCAGTACCTTTTTTACATCAATGTGACATACTCCGGCATAGCGACGTTCAGCCTTTCCCTGAGGCCAGCACGCAATTTCAACACACTTAAAGCCCAGCTCAGAAGCAGTATCAATCATTTCTTCAAATGTCCATCCGTCAAGAATAGCACTGACAAAACCAAGTTTCATAAATCACCCCTGCTCAGATTATAACCTAATGTCCGGAAAAGTGTAGAGCCAATTGCAAAATTCCATTCATGAATCCTGAAGGAAGCCAGAATCCTGAATTTGTCCTTACGGTATAAAAAAAGAACGGAGCAAGCACCCCGTTCCGTTTTTTCAAATTGCGCAACAAATCCTTTTCAGAATACACGAGTGACGGAAATACAACAGAATATACCGTCATCCGGAAAATCTTTTCTGAGTTTTTCCACAATTTCCAAGTATGTATCCCTCTGTTCGTCCGGCACTACAATCATATAACTTACATTATATTGCGGCCATGTTTCATCACCCATACGAGGTTCCTGAAAACCCTTTCCGGTGACATTTGTATACCTTGTATAGAATTCACAGACACCCTTTTCCTTACATAACGCAAGAAAATCTTCTTCAACTGCCTGATTCATCACAATATCAATTTTCAGCATCTGCTGTCTCCTCCTTTGTCTTTTTGGACTTTTTCTTGGTGAAGATGCAGTACAGACACGGCATGAGATAGAGCGTCATCAAAGTTGAGAACGTAAGACCGCCGAATATCGTCTGGCCTATCGGCTGCACCATCTCTCCTCCTTCTCCCGGGAAGAATCCCATAGGAATAAGTGCAAGAACGGTTGTAAGAGTGGTCATCAGAATAGGTCTGAGTCTTGAACGTGCGGCGGCAATACAGGCATCGTGCACATTGTAACCCCTTCTTATCAGAAGACCTATGTAATCAACAAGCACAATACCGTTGTTGACAACAACACCTACAAGAATCAGCAAACCCACAGCAGTAAGAACGTTGAAAGGATTGCCTGTCAGCACATACACCAGCACTATTCCTATTATTGAAAGAGGGAGTGTAAAAAGCACTATGAAAGGCTTGAGGAAACTCTCAAACTGAGAAGCCATAACGGCAAACACCAGAAGAGCCGCAACAAGTATGATTTCAATAAATGTCTTCAGGGTCTTCACCATTGTCTCAAAACTTCCGGCAAATGAAACGAGAACTCCCTCTTTAGGAGGAATATTACCGTCAATAAGTTTTTGTACAGCCAGCTGAGCCTTGTTCAGAGCCTGTTTCCCTACAAGTGAGCCCTTCACATGAATCACACGTGCCTGATTTTCACGGCTGATTGACATTGCTCCGCGCGTTTCATCAATACTGGCAAAAGATGAAAGCGGAACCTGGTAACCGAACGAACTTGAAACGGTTATGTCTTCAAGCTGAACCTTGCTCTGCTTGTCTTCCTTGGGTAAAGTCACAATAACATCAATATCGGTACCGCCGTCAGAATAACGAGCACATGTCATACCGCCGATATTTGCTTTAAGCTCCGCATTTGCACCGGCAACATTCACACCGAGTTCATACATCTTCTCTCTGTCATAGATTATTGAAAGCTGAGGAAGACCGTCCTTCAGATCCGAGGTAATATCCGTAACGATATTCCCTCCCTTTTCTTTAAGAAGAGCCTCAACTGCAGCAGCTGTTTCACGGCAGGCATCAAGGTCCGTAGAAGAAATCTTCACATCAATTCCGGCAGTTCCGCCGAACGAAGAAGTGGAAGAAGTATCCTCAACCACTATTGTTGCCTCAGGGAATCTGTCACGTATCTCATTGACCTTTTCTTTTGCAGAATAATAGGTATCCCAGTCTTTTTCTCTTTCTTTCTGCGAGAAGAAAGAATACATTATGTTTGCTACATTGGAATTACCGCCACCGGCTCCCATTCCCATCATACTGGAACCCACAATCTGCAATTCTTCTTTCACTCCCTTGAGTCTTTCACCCATCTCCGCCTCAAATCTCATTGCAACTTCACGTGTTGTTTCAAGATCAGTACCCTGCGGCAGTGTAATTGAGACACTCATATCGGTCTGATCCGTGGCAGGCATATATGTATAACCCACAACCGGAATCATGATGAAAGCAAGCACCAACAATCCTAAAAGCATAAAAAGAAATATCTTTTTGTGTCCCAGAACCCACCTTACGGAATTTGCGTAAGCATTGTCCAACTTATCAAAAAAAGAGGTAAGTGACTTCACTACACGGAGATTACTGCGCTTGGAAGAATCACCGGCAGCAAGATATTTACTGGTAAGAACCGGAACAAGTGTAACTGCAAGCGCAAGGGAAGAAAACAGTGAGATGACAACCGTAAGTGCAAGCTGGTCAAAAACCTGTCCGATCATTCCGAGTTTTGATTTGTACAGCACCATCGGAATGAATACACACATTGTCGTAAGTGTTGATGAAGTGATGGCTGACACCATTTCCCCAGAACCGATTATTGACGCAACAGTCGGTTTTGTTCCTCTTTCCCTATATGAGAAGATGTTTTCAAGAATAACTATAGCGTTATCAACCAACATTCCAACACCCAACGCAAGACCCGCAAGGGACATAAGGTTGAGTGAAAAACCGCTGTAATACATGATGAGCAGAGTCATCACTATTGACAAGGGAATTGTTATTGCAATAACAGCCGTAGACCTCAGACTTCTGAGGAATACGAGCAGGACGAGCACGGCAAGCACCACACCTTCAATTGCAGAACTTCCCACATTGCTGATTGAATTTCCTATCTGATCCGTTGTGTCATAAACAATGGAGATATTGCAGTCATCAGGCATGGCTTTCTTTACATCAGCAAGTTTTTTTTCAACAAGCCGTGCAATTTCCATACTGTTCTTTCCGCTCTGCTTTGATACAATAACACCTACACATTCCTTACCGCTGCGGTAAAAAAGTGAAGTTGAATCCTTGTAACCGTCGTAAACATCTGCAATCTCGGCAAGTTTTATCTGCTTCATCTGATGATCACTTCCGGCTTTATAGCTGATTACCGTTTCTCCTATCTCTTCTATTGAACGGAAAGTACCTTCCGCTTCAATTGTGTACTCAAGACCGGATTCGGTAATTGTTCCCACGGATGAGTTGGAATTCTGTGCCGCAATCATCTGTGCAATCTGAGAAAATGTAAGTCCGTAAGCCTGAAGTCTGTCCTTCGGAATCTCAATCTTTATTGCACGGGTTCTTCCGCCCATTATACTTGTAGATGCAACACCGTCCAGCTGCTCAAGTCTCGGAGAAACAACATCCTTTGCAAGAGCATTCATCTCCTCCGGAGTCCTGTTCGGTGAATCTATTGCAATTACCATCAAAGGCATCATTGAAGGATCCATCTTTATCATTACGGGGGTATCGGCATCCGTAGGAAGGTATTTTTTAACCATATCAATCCTGTCACGTGCCGTATTTGAAGCCTCATTGAGATCTGTTCCCACACTCAATTCAAGAACTATCTGTGACGAACCTTTACTGGACTTTGATGTCATGTTCTTGAGACCTGACACTGAGGACAGACTGCTTTCAAGTATCTTAGTGACCTTTTCCTCAACTTCCTCAGGTCCCGCATTACTGTAAGTCGTACTCACAATAAGGTAAGGAATTTCCATATCGGGAATAAGCTCAACCGGAAGTTGCCGTGCGGCATTTATTCCCAGAACGGCAATCAGTAAACATATTACAATTACTGTTACCGGTCTTCTTACTGCTGTTTTTGAAATAGACATATCAGTTCACCGTCCTCACGTGTACACCGTCTGAAAGAAGTCCCTGTCCTTTTGTGACAAGTTTGTCTCCTACATTCAGACCGCCTGTTATCTCAAGAACATCGTCCTGTCTTATTCCTGTTGTGACAGTTACTTTCTTTGCATTTGAAGCGGAATCAACAACATAGGCAAAAGTTTCTTTTTCACCCACGGTAACTGCCGATGCCGGAACAACGATTACACCGTCTTTCTCAGTTGTAACCACGCTGAGTCTTGCAAACATTCCCGCAATCACCCTGCGGTCTTCCCTGTCAAGTTTTGCCTTCACCGAAAGAGTTCTTGTATTTACATCAATAACGGGACTCACATGTGAAATGTGGGCTTCAAAAGTCTCATCCGGGAAAGCATCAAACGAAACATAAGCTTTATTTCCTTCAGCAACCTGACTCACATAACGTTCAATTACCGAAAACGAAATTTCAAGATTGTCCAGACTCTGTACAATTGCAACAGGAGAAGCAGGACCGACCATTGCTCCGAGTGATGCATTGAGAGTTGTAACAGTTCCGCCGCACGGTGCCTTCACAGGACTCAGGTTGAAGTTCTGACCGGCTCTTGACGCATCAATACGGGCAATTACATCACCCTTCTGCACAAGATCACCCACTTCAACAAGAACCTCAGCCACCTTTCCGTTTGTATCCGGAAGCACGGCAACGGAATCTTTGGCAGTCACCGTTCCGCCGAATCTGTGAATATCGGCAATACTGCCTTTTGCCACAACAGTAACTTCAACCGGTGTTGAAATATCCTCTTCCTCAACTGCCGCAACTTTATTCTTGCCACAGCCTGTCAGAACAAAAATCACCGCAAGCAGTGAAATCAAAACAATTCTTTTTTTCATAATATTTCCATCCTAAATTTAATTATCTGATTTTGTGACCCGTTGCATACTCAAGGTCAATGAGTGCAGAAAGATATGCATACTGATTTGAAAGCCTGCCGAGCTCAGCACTGAACAGCTGGTTTTCAGCATCTCTTACATCAAGAAGAGAAGTGATTCCTGCTCTGTAGGATTCACTTGCCATCTCGTAACTTGCCTTTGCAAGTTCAATCGTCCTTTCAGAAGTTCGCAGACTGTTTTCAGCCATATCTATGGTATCCAGAAGATCCATTATCTCAATCCTTGCACTCTTCTCAAGAGCCTGAATGCCGAGATTCATCTTTTTTTGGGCATCCTTCAAGTCCTTTATGTTTTTTCCGCTGCCGGAAAAGGGAAGAAGTGACGTAAGATTCCACGCCAGCGTCACTGATACGGAACCGTTATCAATCCAGTTGTCCCTTGGACCCCATTCCTTCTTTATGTCACTGATTGTCGGCTGCCAACCGGCGCTTACTGCCACGGAAGGTATGTAAGTACCCTCCACAAGAGCACGTCTTTGCAGATCAAGTGCCGCACTCTGAGCCTTAAGCAACCTTATGTCGTAACGTGAAGATATTGACTGTACCATCTCGTTTTCATCAAAAGAAAAGAGTGTTGAATCAATCTTGTCGGTAAGATTTATATCCTCTTCTCCCAGTCCTATCAAAAAAGCAAACTGCCTCTTTGCAGAAACCAGTGCGGCACGGGCTTCCTCAACGTCTATTTTTGAGTTCTCATAGGTTACGCTGTTGCTCAGAAAAGAAATCTCCGGAACAATGCCGTTCTTATAATCAATTTCAGCCTGATCCATTCTCTCTTTCTGTGCCGCAAGAGTATTTTCCTGAATTCTCAGAGCCTCCTGCTGAAGCACTATGCCGTAGTAAAGCTTGCTTATCGTCACGTTAAGCTGTGCTTTTGTATCGTCATAGGAAATAAGACCTGCCTTGTAACTTTCCCTTGTGCTTTTTATCGCGGAAATCATCGCCGGATTAAAGCTGAAACTTGCACTTATGTTTCCCGCAAATGCAGAAGTCGGATCCGTTGAAGGCAAGTTTGAAGAAGGAACTCCCAAAGCGGACATCATTCCTCCCATAGACTTGGCACTTACATTCTCATTCTGTCTTACAAGAGTGCTTGATGCCTGAATATTGGGCAAATAGGCTCCAAAACCTATTTTGTATGCTCTCTCTGCTGTTGCAAGATCCACCTCGGCAGTTTTCAGGGAAATACTCTCCTGCATTGCGCATTCAAGCGCCTCTGCAAGAGAAAGATTTCTGGCTGACAGGGGTAACAGTACTGCAACCAACACCATAACAACCAGTAAGGCGTGTTTCCTTATGTTCATTGGTAAAATAACCCTCCTGAATAATAATCAAATAGTTCTAATTTGAACAAAATTTACAGATTATATGGAAAAAGGTCAATACCAAATCAAAGATTTTTCTTGTCTGTGGGATAAACCTGAATTAAAATGAATTGGGAAATTGTTGAGGTTTAGGGTGCAGTTCTGGGTCGGACAAAAAAAATTAATGGTACTTTATGACAGATATACAAAGCCTCTGTGTGAAAAATTCGGTCTGACTCACATGGAACTTGAGGTTCTTGCTTTTCTTTCAACAAATCCGCAGTATGACACCGCTGCAGACATAGTCAGATTACGTTCGCTGGCAAAATCACATGTGTCCATTGCTCAGAAAACACTCTGTGAAAAAGGACTTCTGGAACATACACGCATTGACGGAAACAGAAAAAGCATTCATCTGCGCATAACAGAAAAAGCAACGGATATTGTTGAGGAAATAAGACGTACTCAGGTGAACTTCGGATTGAAACTGTTTGCAGGTATTTCACCGTCGGATATTGAACTCTGCGGTAAGGTTTTTGACCGTATCTGTGAAAACGCCGATGATATCATCATAAATGATAAACAGTTCTGAGAGCCAATTGCAAAAAAGCGGCAAAGCTGTTCATTGTACTCCTGACTTACCGCAGCAGGTCTGTATTGATGCAATGCCGACTTTTTTATGTGGTGTACGCTTAACGGCGGCGAGACCTTCCTGTAAGAACCAGCAATCTTAGCAATGACCCTATTGCCGTCAGTGCAGATGCAACATAAGTAAGCGCCGCCGCAGTAAGAACCTTACGTGCTCCGTCAAGTTCCACACTGTCCAGTCTGCCGGAATTTTTCAGAATGGACAAAGCTCTTCTTGATGCATTGAACTCTACCGGAAGGGTTACTATATAAAAGAGT
>JAKSPF010000037.1 GCA_024405065.1 Sphaerochaetaceae bacterium
AACAGCTTGCATCAGGAGCAATGAGCGGTCAGTTCTTTGAAACTTTTGTTGTGTCCGAAATTCTCAAATCCTACTCAAACAACGGAATAGATTACCGGTACTGTGTTTCATATTACAGGGGAAAAGATAAAAAAGAAGGGACAGAAGACGGTGAGATTGATCTGATTATTGAACAGAACGGAATCCTTTACCCGATAGAAATAAAAAAAAGCGAGCATGTAAGAGCAGAACAGACATCCGCATTCACCGTACTTGACAAACTTGAAGATAAGGTGCGCGGTACGGGTGCCGTCATCTGTTTGTCTCCGGTTGTATCACAACTCCGTGAAAATGTTTTTTCCATTCCGGTTTGGTATATTTGAGACAATTCACAGGACTGTCTTTCTATGTGAACTACTCCTACCCTAAAGCCGAACCAGTTTCTGATGTTTAATGACTCAATGTTGACACTTGTTTAGCCAGCCCTTTGGATACTGATAGGTGCAAAATACAGTGTTGACGGTGATACACTTACTTTGGGTCGGAAATTTAAGCTGACTACCGAACGATAGTAAGCAGACCTGTTTTTTTCTTCATTTCCGGTTCGTCAGTATTGAAAGAATTTTACAGCAGAAGTATAAGAATCGTATAATTTTCTGAAAAAGGATGTGTCAGATGTACGCACTCGTAGAAATTCTCGGAAAACAGTATAAGGTTGAACAGGGTAAGGAAGTTCAGGTTGATTTGGTTGATGCTGAAGTCGGTGCAAAACTTACCTATGATTCAGTGCTTGCGCTTGTTGACGGGGAAAACGCAAAGTTCGGGGCTCCTTATGTGCAGGGAGCCAGTATTGCAGCCACACTTCAGTCCGACATAAAGGATGAAAAGGTTCGTGTCTACAAGTTTCACAGAAGAAAGGGATACCGCAGAACACAGGGGCACAGACAGCAGTATTCAATTCTTAAAATTGACAGCATAAACGCTTAAGGGAGGCAATCAATGGCTCATCATAAAGGTGGTGGTTCATCCAAAAACGGAAGAGATTCTAATGCTCAGCGTTTAGGCGTTAAGCGTTACGGCGGACAGGTTGTCAAGGCCGGTGAAATCATAATGCGCCAGCACGGCACAAAGATTCACCCGGGTGAAAATGTCGGTCTGGGTTCAGATTACACACTTTTTGCGAAAGTTGCAGGAAAGGTGAATTTTCACACAAGAAACAACCGCAATTATGTATCAATCGTAGTTGAAAACTGAGAACTGACATCAGTTCTTGAATAGCCGTGTTCACGGTAAGCGGGGCGTTGCACTATGCAACGTCCCTTTTTTTGACATATAATCAAAGCATGAAAGACGGCTTTGTAAAAGTGGCTTGTGCTACTCCTTCGGTCAGGGTGGCTGACTGTACATACAATTCAGACAGGATAAAGGATCTTGTCAGACAGGCATGCAGTGAGGGTGTGAATCTTTTGGTTTTGCCTCGTTTGTGTGTTACGGGCAGTACTTGTAAAGATCTTTTTTTTCATGAAACATTGATTTGCCGTGCGTGGAAGAGTGCTTTGGATATTGCATCGGCAGTTCCGCGTAACATGCTGGTTGTGTTCGGCTGTCCTGTAGAATATTCGGGAAGGCTTTACTGTGCAGATATTTTTGCAACCGGTGGGAAAATAATAGGAATTGTGCCTGACACGGAGCTTTCTTATACGGAAAGAAGATTTTTCAGCTGCGAATGGAACAGATGCGGAACCGTCACGGTGAGTGATCTGAAAATACCTATGGGCAACCTTGTATTTGCCTGTTCGGATATTGAAGATCTGAAAATTTCATGCAGTTTCGGTAATAATTCAAATGTGACGGTGAGTTGCCGTGCAGAAGAAGAGCGAGCCGGTTCTTCCGCAGCCCTGATCAAAAGAATTACCGCAAAAAGTGAAGAGTTCGGTTGTACGGTGATTTGTGCCAATGCAGGAGAGGGTGAAAGTACAACAGACTTTGTTTTTGCGGGCGACAATGTAATCTGTGAAAACGGTGTATGTCTTGCAAGGCAGAGACATTCTTCAGACAGTCTGTTGGTGATTGAAACCGATCTTCAGATTTTACGTCGTGTAAAAAGAGAGCATGCCTTTTCAGATGTCGGGTCTGATGATGCAGATGTTGTATTTTTTGACATGGAAATGTGTGAAACAATACTGACACGTAAGTTTGCACAAAGTCCGTTCATTCCGCAAAGCCGCAGTTCGTGCGACAGAATGTGTGAGGATGTGCTTGGTATTCAGGCTCGCGGCTTGAAGAGCAGACTCCAATGCAGTCACAGCAAAACAGCGGTTATAGGTCTTTCCGGAGGTCTTGACTCAACCTTGGCACTTTTGGTGACATTGAGAAGTGCTGAAATGCTCGGTTGGGAAAACGATAGGGTGATATGTGTCACAATGCCGTGCTTCGGCACGAGTGAGAGAACCAAAAACAATGCGGTTCAGATGGCGCTGACACTCGGATGCAAATTGCTCACGGTGGACATTTCTGCGGCGGTGAAACAGCATTTTTCCGATATAGGACATGACTTTGCCGAGATTGATGCTGTTTATGAAAATTCACAGGCACGTGAGCGAACTCAGGTTCTCATGGACATTGCAAACAAGTACGGCGGTTTGGTAGTGGGGACAGGAGATTTATCAGAACTTGCACTCGGCTGGGCAACATATAACGGAGATCACATGTCAATGTATGGGGTAAATGCCGGAGTGCCTAAGACTCTTGTTCGTCAGCTTGTGACGTACTGCGCACAGAAATCGGACAACCTCAGTCTCAAAAATGTGTTGCTGTCAGTTGTTGATACACCTGTAAGTCCTGAACTTGTACCCGGTTCTCAGGAAACGGAAAATATAGTGGGTCCGTATGAACTTCACGATTTCTTTCTGTGGTATTTCCTCAAGTGGGGATTCAGTCCGTCAAAGATATTGAGGCTTGCACGGTATACATTTTGTGAAAAATATGACGGAGAAATTATTGAAAAGTGGCTCAGAGTATTCATAAGAAGGTTTTTTGCCCAGCAGTTCAAGCGTTCATGTCTGCCGGACGGTCCTGCGGTACTTGACATGAGCCTGTCACCCAGAGCCGGTTTCATAATGCCAAGTGACTCCTCTGATGCAGAGTGGATTTCCGAACTTGACAGCTTTCTTGATAATCGGTGAGCGGGGAGGAAAGAAGTATGATGAAAGGTAGGTTTTCAGGTTTTCTGAGCGCATTGATACTTGCGGTCGGAAGTTTTTTTGTTCTGTTTCTTTTTTTTCCTGATTTGTCAGACAGATTTTTCGGGGTGAGTATGAAGAACGGTAATGCAGTATTACCTGCAGAAACGAAGAAAACTCCGGCAAGAACGCCTGACGGATTGCCGGATCTGGATTCTTTGAAAAACGGAACAAAAAAAGCTGTGGACAATCTTATGAATACTACGGTGGATAAGGTTGTTGACAAGGTCTCCGACAAAGTCAATCAGAAAGTCACACAGAGGTTTTCCGATATGATAAAAGGTAATTCCTCTAAAACGTCAGCCGGAGATTCCGGGTCCGCTGAACAGACACAGACGAGTGAAGAACCCAAAACAAGAAACAGCTCGGTGTCCGAAAGAATTGATATAAAAAACCTTTTGAAGTAGTGAATATAGTGTATTATGTCCGATAAGAAAAGAGTTTTTATAGTTGACGGATACGGTCAGATTTACCGTTCATACTTTGCAATGGTACAGAAGCCGCTTACAGATTCTCACGGAAACAATGTATCTGCCGTGTTCGGTTTTTTCAGAATAATACTTATGCTTGTGCGTCAGTATCATCCTGATTATCTCATTGTTGCAATGGATTCACGCAGCAAGACGTTCAGACATGAACTTTATCCTTTGTACAAGGCCAACAGAGACAGGACTCCGGAAGACCTTCACGCACAGATTCCCGTGATTGCCGGAATACTTGATGCAATGAAAATTTCTCATTTTGAAAGACCGGGAATGGAGGCGGATGATATAATAGCAACCGTTGCACGTAATGCCTCATCCATGTGCTTGGAAACGGTGATGGTTACTGCGGATAAGGATCTTCTTCAACTTGTGCGTGAAGATGTGTTTGCTCTGCGTCCTCCCAAAAAGGGACAGACGGAGTATCAGCTGTGCGGAGCCGGTGAAGTTGAAAAAATATTCGGTGTGCGTCCGGATCAGATTACGGATTATCTTACAATGCTGGGTGATACTTCGGACAACGTTCCGGGAATCAACGGCATAGGAGAAAAAGGTGCGGTGAAGATTCTTTCAGAGTACGGGACGCTTGACAATGCGTACAGTCACATAGATGAATTCACTCCATCCGTCAGAGCAAAACTTGAAGCGGCAAAACCTTCACTTGAACTTTCACGTACACTCATAAAACTGAAAGATGACCTGTTCGGCTGTGAAGATGTGAATCTTTCTGACTTTGAAACGTCACGCATTGATTGGGAAAAAGCAATAGTTGCTTTCCGTGAAATCGGGGCTTTTTCCCTTGTTTCTTCCGCAGAACGTTTTCTGAAAAAGACGGTTGTGACAGAAGGAACGGTACCGGTTCGCAGAGAAAAGGAAGAGACTAAAACACAGGATTTGTTTCAGAGAGGAAGTTTTGATGCCGGTGACGGACTTGTCGGTTATGCTCTCAAAGAGGAAATAAAATCATTGAGAAGAGACGGTAAATCAGTAAAGCCGTCATTTGATATTGATGTTGCCGCATGGATGCTCGGGGAAGAACAGAGCCTTACGGGAAATGCCGGGCAGGATTATGTGACTTTGAAACAACATCTTGAAGAACGGGGAATGTACGGACTTTTTACTGACATGGAAATGCCTTTGCTGTCCGTTCTTGCAGATATGGAGAACACCGGAATAAAGATTGATCCGTCAAGGCTCCGTGAGTATGAAAAAGAACTGAAAGAGTCTATTTCCGGTCTTGAAAGCGGAATTTTCACACTCTGCGGTCACCCGTTCAACGTAGGTTCGCCCAAACAGCTGCAGGATGTCCTTTTTACGGAACGCGGGTTGAAACCTGCCAAAAAAACAAAAAGCGGATATTCAACGGACAGTGATGTTCTGGAGGAACTTTCATACCTTTATGACGATCCCGTACCGTCTCTGATTCTCAGGTACCGTACCCTGTCAAAATTGCTTTCAACATACGTTACGGCTTTACCTTCACTTGCGGACGAAGAAAACAGAATCCATACAACATTTCTTCAGACCGGCACGGCAACGGGCAGACTTTCAAGCAGAAACCCCAATCTGCAGAACATTCCGGTGAGAACCGATGAGGGAAGACGCATAAGGGATGCTTTCATACCGGGACAGGGTTGCCGTCTGCTTTCTGCCGATTACTCACAGATAGAACTTGCCGTACTTGCCCACATGTCCGGAGACGGTGCTTTGTGCCGCGCATTCAGTGAGGGGCTTGACGTTCACAGGGAGACTGCATCTCTGATTTTCGGTGAATTTCCGGAAATTGTTACGGATCAGCAGAGAAGAATTGCAAAAACAATAAACTTCGGGGTAATTTACGGGATGTCTGCATTCCGTCTCTCACATGACCTGAAAATTTCACGCAGTGATGCAAAGAGGTTCATAGATACTTATTTTGAACGTTACAGCGGGGTACGTGAATTCATTGACCGAACCATTGCAAAGGCATCGGAAGAAGGGTTTGTAAAAACAGCGATGGGTCATGTCCGGGCGGTACCTGAGGTACGTTCCTCAAATGCAAATGTGAGAAGTGCCGGTGAACGTGTTGCAGTGAATACCGTCATTCAGGGAACCGCTGCGGAAATAATGAAGCTTGCAATGATTTCATTAAGCAGGGAACTTGCGGCAAAAAAACTGAATACAAAGCTTCTGCTTCAGGTTCATGACGAGATAATTGCGGAAGTGCCTGAGGACGAGCTGGGAGAGGTTACGTTACTTGTGAAAGCTTGTATGGAGAATGCCTGTAAACTTGATATTCCGCTCAGGGTGAGTATTGAAAGCGGTGCAAGCTGGGGAGAGATGAAATGATTGTGGGTCTTACCGGAAAGAGTTGCAGCGGAAAGAATTACGTTGCAAAAAGCCTTAAAGCTCTGGGTTTTACCGTGTGGGATCTTGACCGTGAGGCTGCACAGATAGGAAATTCCATGAAAGATGGAGTGTTGAAGCAACTCGGAACCTACGATGGTCGGGAACTGCGGGAGCTTGTTTTTCAAAATCCTGAAAAACTTCACGTTCTTGAAAAAATCATCTACCCTGTGTTGCAAAAAAAAATACTCTGTTACAGATATGACCTTGTGATAAACGGTGCCACACTTCACCGCAGCGGTTTTGACACTCTGTGTAAATTTGTCATTTACGTGGATGCACCGTATGAAGAAAGACTGAAAAGAGCAAAGAAACGTGACAGGATTACGGAAAAAGAGTTTGCTCTGCGTGAGGCTTCACAGCAGGATATTGATTTTCGCGCGGTGAAATACCGCCGTCCTGTGCATGTCCTTGATAATACGTCAGGTTTTACGCCTGAGGATCTGGATAGAGCCTTGACGTTCCGTGGATTGTTGTGAATTTCCACACACCGTTTTCACAACCCTCAATGTAATTACCGCAGAGGGGAACTTTTCCGCCGCCCTCCGGAAGATCTGCGGCATAAAGAGGCATCGCAAGTCCGCTGAGGCGTTTTCTCAGTTCTTTTTCAATTTCAAGACCTTTTGCCAAAGGAACCCTGAATCCCGAAGTGCCTGAGACAAGATCTCCTTGAAATAAGTAATATGGCTTTATACGGGCAAATACAAGAGCATTGCAAAGTTCTTCAAGTACGTCAGCATTGTCATTTACTGCACGAAGCAGGACCGTCTGGTTCATTGCCGGAATGCCTCTGTCCACAAAGCGGGAAACAGCCTCTATTGCCTGTGCGGTGAGTTCTCGCGGATGATTGAACTGGGTCATGAGGTAAAACGGTGCAGTGCTGTATTTCTTAAAGATATTCACAAGACTGTCCGTAATTCTGTCAGGCTGCACTGCGGGGAAACGCGTGCATATTCTTATTACCAGTTCCGGTGATACCTTTCTGAATTCACCGATTATCCTGTCAATATGTTCATCGGATAAGGTGAGCGGATCTCCACCTGTAAACAGCATTTCACGTACTTCACGGTGAGTTTTAAGATATTCACAGGCAAACTCAACATCACCGTCAGACGCCGGTCCTGTCATGTTGCCGGTAAATCTTCTTCTGAAACAATGGCGGCAGTACTGTGCACAGATGTCTGTAGCAAGAAAGGCAACTCTGTTGCCGTATCTGTGAATAAGACGTTGAGCAGGACTGTGGCTCACTTCTGCCAAAGGATCGGAACTTTCCATGAAAACATCCTTATTCTCACTTACCGTAGGCACAGCCTGCCGCCGCAAGGGGTCATCGGGGTCTTCGGGATTGATAAGAGCCATATAATACCCTGTAATTTTAAGCGGCACACAAGTTGTTTCTTCATGCCACGCTTTTTCCTGCGGTGTGAGTTTCAGGTATTTTTCAAGTTCTTCAAAAGATGTTATGTATTCCATACCGACAGTTTAGTGTATTTGTGATAATATTTCACTGTGGTGTACGTGTACGGCGTGTTGAAAACATCGGAACATGTGTGTTATCATACGCAGGTTAAAACTGATGAAATGAAAGAGGTGAAGATATGCCTATTAAAGCAGGACAGATTGACAAGGGTACGGCTCTTCTGATAAAAGATCAGCCGTTTATCTGTGTAGAACGTGAATTTGTGAATCCGGGAAAAGGGTCGGCATTTGTAAGACTCAAGCTCAAGAGTCCCACAACAGGACAGGTTCTTTCCGAGACAATCAAAAGTCAGGATACGGTTGAAGATATCAACGTTGAAGTTCTTGACTACCAGTACTCGTATAATGACGGTGAAAATTTCTATATGATGAATGCCGAGTCATTTGATACAGTGTCCGTTCCCATGTCAAATTTTGAGGATTACGAGTTCATAATGAAGGAAGGTGAGACCTATCGTTGTACAACATACAATGACGAAATTCTTGACATACAGGTTCCGTCAAAGGTTGTGTACACGGTTGCAGAGGCGGAGGAGGCCATAAAGGGCGATACCGTTCAGGGAGCAACAAAGTTTGTAACAACGGAAACCGGTCTTAAGGTAAGGGTTCCCATTTTCATCAAACAGGGTGAAAAAATCAGAGTCAACACTGAAACCAAAGAATATCTTGAAAGGGTCAACGACTGAGTTTCATTTACTATGGGAAGAATAAGATCAGCATGGGAAATTGCTCTTGAAAAAACTCAGGACATAGAGATTGATGAAGAAAAATACAGGCAGGAGACCTTACTGAAGGAAGGAATGTCACTTGCCGGAAAATATCTCAACAATCCGGAGATGAGTTATGAGCAACTTGAAAAAGATTATTCCGAAGGTAAGAAAACGGGGGTTGTAAGGACAATATTCTCCAATTTGGGATTGCCTCAGGACAATTCTTATAAAATGCGTTTTGAGAGGCTCTGTGAAGTGGTGAATCTTGTTGACGTGACAGGCAGAGCCGGTCAGGTCATGCAACAGACAGGACAGTTTTTTGAACAGTATCTTCAGGCACGTGAAGACTTTGCAAACAGAATGCAGGAAGAGTTGCGTATGCAGATGGAACAGAATCCCGAGACCGTAAATTCTGCTCAATATGCAAAATTGATAGAACAGAACCTGAAAAAGATGGAAAGTCAGTATTCGGAGGCTCTTGAAAATTCCAAAACAATGCTCCGTGAAATACTCGGTTGATTCAGCGGTGAACATCAATGGAAAAAATTTACTATCAGGAACCTTATCTGAAAAAAATACAGTGTGCAGTGACCGGTGTAAAACATACTGACCGTGGAACAGAGGTACTTACTGACAGAACCGTGTTTTACCCGGAGGGCGGAGGACAGCCCGGAGACTGCGGAACTTTGGGTGAATGGACTGTCAGAGATACACGCAAAGCGGATAACGGAGACAGTATTCTTATCCTTGACGGTGACTGTCATGTGGAAACAAATCAGAATCTTGAACTTGAACTTGATTGGAAACACAGGTTCAGATATATGGTGCTTCATACAGCACAGCATCTTGTAAGCGGACTGTTGTATTCACAGTTCGGGATAGGTACCGTTTCCGTACATCTCGGTGACGGTTTTATAACAATTGAGACGGACAGAGCACAGATTGACGGTGAAACAACTGACAGGCTCGTACGTATCGCAAATGAAAAAATAAGGGAAAATCACCGCATAATATATCGGGAAATGAGTCACGCAGAAGCGGAAGCTTTGGGATTGAGACGTTCAATAAAGGTGGACGGTGACGTGAGAATTGTTGAAATAGAGGGAGTTGACAGAATTGCCTGCGGTGGAGTTCACGTAGGAACAACCTCTGAAATAGGTGTGATTGTTTTTTCCGGAAGCGAAAACATAAGGGGACATGTACGTCTTGTTTTTGAATGCGGTGAGGCAGCGGCAGACAGGGCTTGTGAAAGAGCAATGTTACTGGGAAGCATTGCAAAAAATCTGAGTTGTTCTGAAGCCGAACTTCCTGTAAAAATACACAGTCTTACGGATGAAATTGCACAACTCAAAGCCGCACTTAAAACTGCGCAGAAAAAGAATGCACTGACAGAGATAACATCACACCTTGAGGGTGATGTTGCCTGTTTTGAAACGGACACGGATCTGGTTGCCG
>JAKSPF010000038.1 GCA_024405065.1 Sphaerochaetaceae bacterium
CAACAATGATTCTCTCAAGGGAAAGAGATGCATTGTTTCCGGCTTCGGCAATGTTGCATGGGGTGCTGTAACAAAGGCAACTGAACTCGGTGCAAAGGTTGTTGCAATTTCAGGACCGGACGGATATGTCCTTGATGAAGACGGTGTAAGCACACCCGAGAAAATCGCATACATGCTTGAACTCAGATCTTCAAACAAGAACGTTGTTGCTCCTTATGCTGAGAAGTTCGGTGCAAAGTTTGTTCCCGGAAAGAAAATCTGGGAAGTTCCCTGTGATATTGCTTTCACATGTGCACTTCAGAACGAGCTCAACGGAGAAGATGCAAAGCTTCTGCTTAAAAACGGTGTGAAGTACGCAATTGAAGTATCCAATATGGGATGTACTCCTGAAGCCATTGCCGAATTCCAGAAGGCAAGAATTCCGTTCTGTCCCGGAAAGGCTGTCAATGCCGGCGGCGTTGCCACATCAGGACTTGAAATGACTCAGAATGCTCAGCATCTGAAATGGGAAGCTGCTGAAGTAGATAAAAACCTCCATACAATTATGAAGAACATTTTTGAGGCGTGCGTACGTGAAGGCAAGGAAGCCGACGGTTACGTGAACTACGTTAAGGGAGCCAACATTGCCGGTTTCAAGAAAGTTGCCGAAGCAATGTGTGAACAGGGTTTCTGATTCAGTAATTTCCGTTAATTACCGGACTGCCGCAGAATGAATAACTCTGCGGCAGTCCTTTGTTTGTATTGAATGACTTGACGTAATGGTTTAGACTGGATGAAGGGTGAGTTTGCACCCTGAAAAGGTTTTACGCGGGATAGCTAGCCACGTAAAAATAAAAATCTATAGAGGTGTTTCATGATCAAAAGAAAAATGAAATCCATGGATGGAAACAACGCAGCGGCACATGTCAGCTATGCTTTCAGTGAAGTTGCAGCAATCTATCCTATCACTCCGTCATCTCCGATGGCTGACTTTGTTGACCAGTGGAGTGCAAACGGTCTCAAGAACATCTTCGGGACACAGGTGAAGGTTGTAGAAATGCAGTCCGAAGCCGGTGCAGCCGGTGCTGTTCACGGTTCATTGGGTGCTGGTGCTCTCACTACCACCTATACGGCATCGCAGGGACTCCTGCTGATGATTCCTAATATGTACAAGATTGCCGCAGAGCAGCTTCCCTGTGTCTTTCATGTATCTGCAAGAACGGTATCATCACATGCTCTCAACATTTTCGGCGATCACAGTGATGTGATGGCATGCCGTCAGACCGGTTTTGCCATGCTCTGTGAAGGAAATGTTCAGGAGGTTATGGATCTTGCTCCTGTTGCTCATCTTTCCGCACTTACAGGAAAGGTTCCGTTTATCAATTTCTTTGACGGTTTCAGAACCTCACATGAGATCCAGAAGATTGCAGTGTGGGACTATGAAGATCTCAAGGATATGTGTGATATGAAGGCTGTTGAAGCTTTCAGAGCCCATGCTCTTAATCCGGAGCATCCTCACATGAGAGGCTCTCATGAGAACGGAGACATATTCTTCCAGCACAGAGAGGCCTGCAACAAATTCTATGCTGAACTGCCCAATGTTGTTGAAGACTATATGAAGCAGGTCAACAAGAAACTCGGAACTCACTACAAACTGTTCAATTACTACGGTGCAAAAGATGCTGACAGAGTGATTGTTGCCATGGGTTCAATCTGCGATGTTGCAGAAGAAGTTATTGACTACCTCAATACTCACGGGCAGAAGGTAGGTCTTGTGAAGGTAAGACTGTTCAGACCGTTTGCTCCTGAAAGGTTGCTCAGTGCAATTCCTGCAACTGCAAAAAAGATTGCGGTTCTTGACAGAACAAAAGAGCCCGGTTCAAACGGTGAGCCTCTCTATCAGGATGTTGTGACTGCTCTTGCAAATGCCGGCAGAAATGATGTTCAGGTGAGCGGAGGAAGATACGGACTCGGTTCAAAGGACACACCGCCTTCATCTGTCTTTGCAATTTACAAGGAACTCAAAAAGGCCAATCCCAAGAGGTTCTTCACTGTCGGTATTATTGACGATGTTACCAAACTCAGTCTTAAAGAGGACAAAAATTGTCCTAACACTGCAGCAAAAGGAACCATTGAATGTAAGTTCTGGGGACTGGGCGGAGACGGTACAGTCGGTGCAAACAAGAATTCAATCAAGATCATCGGAGACTATACCAACAAGTATGTTCAGGCATATTTCCAGTATGACTCAAAGAAGACCGGCGGTGTGACAATTTCACATCTGAGGTTCGGTGATAAACCCATCAGGAGTCCGTACTACATCAACAAGGCTGATTTTGTTGCATGTCATAATCCGAGTTATGTGACAAAGGGCTTCAAGATGGTTCAGGATGTCAAACCCAGCGGAGTCTACATCATCAACTGTCAGTGGACACCTGACGAACTGGAAAAGCACATTGATGCTGCGTCAAAGCAGTACATTGCAAAGAACAACATTCAGCTTTATACCATTGATGCCATTGATCTTGCACAGAAAATCGGAATGGGCAAGAGAACGAACACAATCCTTCAGAGTGCATTCTTCTCACTTGCAAATGTGATGCCGCAGAAAGATGCTATTGCACACATGAAGGAAAAAGCAACTCAGTCCTATCTTAAAAAGGGACAGGATATTGTTGATATGAACCATAAGGCAATTGACCTCGGTGCAACAGCATTCAAGAAGGTTGACGTTCCTGCTTCATGGGCGGAGGCAGTTGACAATACAAAAGCTGAAGCCAAGAAAGGCAAGGCAGAGCTTGTCAAAATGGTTACCGATATTCTTGATCCTGTGGATAAGATGGACGGAGACAGTCTTCCTGTTTCAGTCTTTATGGATCACGTTGACGGACAGTTTGAACTTGGAGCATCCGCTTATGAGAAACGTGGTGTTGCAGTATCTGTTCCACGCTGGGATGCATCAAAGTGTATCCAGTGCAACAACTGTTCATACGTCTGTCCTCACGCAACAATCAGACCATTTGCTCTTACTGAAGCAGAGGCAAAGAAAATGCCGGCAGGAGCACAGGTTGTTGACATCAAGGCAGGAAAGGGCAAGGGTGTGTACAAGTTCACCATTGCAATTTCACCTCTTGACTGTATGGGTTGCGGAGTGTGTGTAGGTGCATGTCCGGTGAATGCTCTGACCATGGTTCCTCAGGAAGAAGAGCTTAAGGCTCAGGAAGTGTTCGGATATTGTGTTTCAAAGGTTTCCGAGAAGAAGGATATGCAGGACAACACCGTCAAGGGTTCACAGTTCCGCCAGCCGATGCTGGAGTTCTCCGGTTCCTGCGCAGGATGTGCTGAAACTTCTTATGCAAGACTTGTTACACAGCTTTTCGGTGACAGGATGTATGTTTCCAATGCAACAGGTTGTTCTTCAATTTGGGGCGGTCCTGCATCAACATCACCGTATTGCACAAATGCAGAGGGAAAAGGTCCGGCATGGTGTAACTCTCTGTTTGAAGACAATGCCGAGCATGGTCTCGGAATGTTTGTAGGTCAGAACAAGATAAGAGAGGATCTTGCGGCAACTGCAAAACAGATTCTTGCGTCAGACAAAGCTCCTGCATCATTTAAGAAAGCCACACAGGAATGGCTTGATACGATGAATGACGGTGAAGCAAACAAGGAAGCCACAGCTAAATTCATCAAGGAACTTGAAGCGGCTGAAAAACGCGGCTGTGAATATGCAAAGGAGATTCTTCCCAAGAAGGATTACCTTGCCAAGAAGTCCGTATGGATTTTCGGCGGTGACGGTTGGGCTTATGACATCGGATACGGCGGTCTTGACCATGTGATTGCTTCAAAGCAGGATGTGAATATTTTTGTATTTGATACAGAGGTTTATTCAAATACCGGCGGACAGGCTTCAAAGGCTTCAAATATCGGACAGGTTGCACAGTTTGCGGCTGCCGGTAAGGAAGTCAAGAAAAAGAGTCTTGCAGAAATTGCAATGCAGTACGGTTATGTTTACGTTGCACAGGTTGCAATGGGAGCAAATCCGGCACAGACCATAAAGGCAATCACTGAAGCAGAAGCCTATCACGGACCTTCTCTGGTAATAGGCTATGCACCGTGTGAGATGCATTCAATCAAGGGCGGTATGATGAATTGCCAGAGTGAAATGAAAAAAGCTGTTGACTGCGGCTACTGGAACCTGTTCAGGTTCAATCCGGAAGCAGAGCAGAAATTCACGCTTGACTCAAAGGCACCGGCAGGCGGTTATCAGGAGTTCCTGATGAATGAGGCTCGTTACAGCAGACTTACACGTGAGTTCCCGGACAGAGCGGGTGAGTTGTTTGCAAGAAACGAGGAAGAGGCAAAGGCTCGTTGGGAGCATCTTCAGAAGCTTATTGAACTCTACAAGTGATTGATTCAGGATTCTGAATAAAAACAACACGGAGTGTCGCTGAATGAAACGTTCAGTGACACTTCTTTTTTTGTATCGGAATTGTATCGGACAGAAAAATGCGAACAATGTACAATCAAGTAAAAAAAATATTACAATGGAGAAGACCTTAACTGAAGGAAATTCCGGGAACTATTATGATTGAAATCATCCATTTAAAAAAAGAATTCCAAGGGGTTGTACCTTTAAAAGATGTAAGTGTAAAAATCAATGACGGTGATGTCATTTCAGTTATCGGACCTTCGGGAACCGGAAAATCAACCTTGTTACGTTGCATCAACAGACTTACCGAAGCAACATCGGGAAAAATTCTGATTGACGGAATTGATATATTGGACAACAACAGTGATATAAACAGCCTGAGAAGAAAAATCGGAATGGTTTTCCAGTCTTTTAATCTTTACGAGCATCTTACTGCAGTGGAGAACGTAATGCTTGCACAGACAAAACTTCTCGGCAAATCCAGACAGGAAGCTTTTGATAAAAGTATGGAACTGTTGAAAAGTGTCGGTATGATTGACCATGCTTTGTACTATCCGTCCGAGCTTTCAGGCGGGCAGAAACAGCGTGTTGCCATTGCAAGAACACTCTCTACCGATCCGGAAATCATTTTGTTTGATGAACCTACCTCTGCACTTGATCCCCTGATGGTTTCTGAAGTGGAAAACATTATTGAGAAACTTTCAAAACAGGGCAGAACAATGATGATTGTTACGCACAGTATGAATTTTGCAAAAAAGATTTCAAACAGGGTATTTTATCTTGATGAGGGAGGAATCTACGAGGACGGCACACCTGAACAGATTTTTGAAAATCCCAAAAGGCAAAAAACACGTAACTATATTTTCAGACTTTCCAACCTTGAAATAGTGATGGAGTACGGATTTTCCGGTTTAAGTCAGGCTATGCAAAGTATCAGCGAATTCGGAGAGAAACATAAACTCGGTCAAAGGGCGATTTTCAGGCTTCAGTTGGTATTTGAGGAATATTGCGTTGCCTGTTTGATGCCAGAACAAAGGCAGGGTGAAACGATAATTGCCCGTATTTCATACAGGGAAGAAAAGGATTCTCTTACACTCAATGTCAGACACAATATAAAGGGAATCGGAAAAGGCATGAATGATTTATCTGAAAAGATACTTTCTTCTTATGCAAAAATCAGAAACGAAAACGGAACTGATGATCACGAAATCTGTTTTGAGCTTTAGAGGTGAATATGAAGAAACGGTATGTCAGAATGGTGTTGGTTGTGATTGTCATGATAAGCTCACTTTCAAATGTTTTTGCTTCTGAAGAGTCGGATTATGTTGTAAAAGATTTAACTTTGGATGATTTGAACGGTAAGGTTGTCGGTGTACAGACGGGGTGTCTTTATGAAACCCATTTACTTAAACGCTGTCCTGATGTAAATATAGAGTTTTTTGCCGATCCCAGCACAATGATTTTAGCTTTAAAACAGGGAAAGCTTTTTGCGATGCTTACGGAGAGCAATTCTTATCTGTGTGAAAGGCGTTTTCATCCCGGCCTGAAGTATATTGAAGAGGTTCTTGAAAAAATTGATTGCGCTGTTATGTTTAGCCCAAGTGGGAGACAGGAAAAGTTGCGTGAAGAGATGAATGCTTTTATAGCAGAATACATAAACAGCGGCGAAAGGGAAGATATGGAGGATTATTGGCTGGATAACTCTGACCTTGACAGTTGTGTTGTGGACAGAAGCGGTATTACAGGAGAAAACGGGAAACTTGTAGTGGCTGTTGAATCCGGATATGAACCGTTCTCTTTTGTTTCAAAAGGTGAAGTCAGCGGTTTTGACGTGGATTTTGTGTATCGCTTTGCAAGAAAATACGGCTACAGTCCGGAATTTTATTTAACAACTTTTGATGCGTTATCCGCAGCAGTTGCCTCCGGAAAGGCGGATTTGGGAATGAATGTTGTTCTTTCCGACGAAAGGTCAGACGGTGCAATATTTTCTGATCCGTATAATACCTATAATCTGATTGCAACGGTGTATGAGAAATCGGAAAACAAGGAAAGTTTTTTTGAGAAAACAGGAAACAGTTTTTACAAAACTTTTGTAAAGGAATCAAGGTATGAACTGTTTTTGTATGGAATGTACGTAACTTTGATAATTTGCATTTTATCAATTGTCATCGGCACCGTAGCAGGATTGTTATTGTACCTTCTTCTGAGAGAAAGAATAAAAGCTTTGACAAGATTTACTGAATTATTCGGTTGGGTGATACATGCTATGCCTACCGTGTTGTTTCTCATGATTCTTTCATACGTTGTTTTTGCATCCGCCAAGCTGAACGGGATTATTGTATCCGTTATCGGTTTTTCTGTTTTGTTCTGTTTTACTATGTACGATTTGATTGTATCGGGTGTAAAAGCAGTCGGAAAGGGACAGTATGAAGCTGCAAGGGCGCAGGGGTTCACGGATAAAAGTACTTTTTTCCTGATTCAGAATCCACAGGCTATATCACATTTTTTACCCGCATATAAGGGAGAGGTTATATCTATTATCAAAGACAGCTCAATCGTCGGCTACATTGCCGTAATGGATTTGACAAAGATAAGTGATATAGTCAGGAGCAGAACCTACGAAGCGTTTTTCCCCTTAATCACAACAGCTCTGATTTATTTTCTAATCATGGCACTTTTGATTTTTGCAGTAAACAAAGTCGGTTTACCGTTTGACAAAACCAAGAGAAAAACAAAGAAAATTCTGAAAGGTATTGATGTGTCAAAGTACGGTGATTATTTGGAAAAAATCGGCAAACTACCCTCTATTTTTTGATTTCAGTCCTACTAAAAACAAGGACTCAAATTAGGACTCGAAAAGGACTAGAATAGAAATAAACGGTGGAAAATGTAAGGAGTTGTGTTTGAGACCGGGAGGATTCGAACCTCTGACCCTCAGATCCGGAATCTGATGCTCTATCCAGCTGAGCTACGATCCCAACACCGCAACGGATAAATAAGTATGTATGGTTCACGAAGAAAAGACAAGTTGTTACAATAACAATATGGCAAATGACAGTGTAAAAAACGAGAAGATTGATGAGGCCTACCGCATATACGCAGATAGACATTTTGACAAGGGAATGAAGGAAAACGTGAAGATTCTTTCTGCTGTTCTGATAGGTTCTCTGTTGATAACTTTCAACCTTGCGGTGATGTTGCCTGCAGGGGGAATGATTGCTGCGGGATTTTCAGGCATTGCAATGTTCGTGCAGAAAATTGCGGACAGTTTTTTTGGAGTGAAGATTCCGTTTGCACCGATTTCTCTTCTGTTGAATGTAATTCCCGCGTACCTGTGTTTCAGGTATGTGGGTCGGAAATTTACAACTTTCAGCTGTGTTTCAATTGTACTGGTTTCGGTCTTTGCCGATTTTTTTCCCAAGTTTTCAGTCACGGATGATGTTTTGCTCATTGCCGTGTTCGGCGGAATATTGAACGGAATAGGGGTTGCACTTATTCTGAACAGAGGGGCCAGCAGCGGCGGTACCGATTTTCTTGCAATGTATTTCTCCGTAAAAAAAGGAGTTACCGTTTTCAATATTGTATTTTTGTGTAATACGGTGATGATTTTGCTGTACGGTTTGATGTTCGGAATGGAGAATGCACTTTATACTATTATTTATCAGTTTGTAAGTACACAGACGGTAAATTCACTTTACAAGCGTTATATGAAGAAAACCCTTTTCATAGTAACAAAACATCCGCATGACATTGCGGATGCAATTATGGCTGTCACCCATCATAGTTGTACGGTTCTAAACTCGGCACAGGGGGGTTATACCGGTGAGACCCAGCACATTGTGTACACGGTAATCGGTGCAAAGGAAGTCGGGCAGGTGATGAAACTTGTGAGGAAAGAGGACAGTGCTGCTTTTGTGGATGTGATGAATTCCGATTCTGTGTATGGTCAGTTTTATCTCAGACCGATTTCATGAATGGGCTTTTGCAATCGGCTTTCTGCATTGTATATGTTCTCCTTTTTTATGTTGCAAAGACAGGTTCGGAATCTGCGAAGGGAGTTTTGCAGGTTGCTGATTACAAATAAAGGAGAACCGTACCGAGTGGCACGGCTCTCCGCAGAGTGATGCAGACGGGGAAACAGGGGTATGTCTGCAAAGCCCTCTGTAATATAAGATGCAAAAAAATGTGATTTTCTTCAGAGTTCCGGAGGGACCTGACCGGTTCGTCCGTAAATATAGCCATTTTGGCTTCAATTCGGTATATTTCCGTTTATGGAAGATAGGATTTCAAGAGCAATCAAGCTGACGGTTGACAACATTTCTCAGGTTTCAGGGCATGATTTTATCGGTATGAAGAGTAATGTGCGTAAGGTGTGTGAATATCTGCAAATTGCAATGTTCCCATCATATATCGGACAGGATTTTGAGATTTGCAGAACCTGTTCACATCCGGACAGTTGCAGACAGGGTACTGATTCCGAACGCAGAACCGTTGCACTGAGCGGTGCAGCGGATGTTCTTGTAAAAGTGCTGTGTCAGTTAATGACTTTCAGAGAAGCATCTGATGCAGTTGAGCAACTTATCGTGAAAATTCCGGAGATAAAAAAACTTGTTGATACGGATATTCAGGCTGCATATGAGGGCGATCCTGCGGCTGAAAGTATTGATGAGGTTATTCTTGCCTATCCCTCATTTCCTGCAATATGCATATACAGAATTGCACATGAGCTTTACACAATGAAAATTCCGGTGATTCCCCGCATAATGACAGAATATGCTCATGAAATTACCGGAATAGATATTCATCCCGGTGCAAAAATCGGTTCATATTTTTTTATAGATCACGGTACCGGTGTCGTAATAGGAGAAACCTCAACTATAGGAAATCACGTGAAAATTTATCAGCATGTGACACTCGGGGCAAAAAGTTTTGACATAAATCCGGATGGCTCACTTGTAAAAGGTATAAAGAGACATCCGGACATAGGTGATAATGTTGTAATTTATGCCGGAGCAACAATTCTCGGCGGAAGTACCAAGATAGGTAATAGCTGTGTAGTTGGCGGAAATGTGTGGCTTACTCATTCTCTTGAGGAAGGACAGACGTTGA
>JAKSPF010000039.1 GCA_024405065.1 Sphaerochaetaceae bacterium
CACCCTAACTGATTTCGAATCAGCCCCGTTATGACCACTTCGATACGTCTCCATTTTCTTCACTGCCCGTTTTTCACAAGCCTTTTTTCAATTATTCTGCACTTTATTCCGGTAAAAATCAAACCGCTTCCGATTGAAACAAAGGCTATGCCGATAAGCCACGACACGCACTTTATTGCAAGTTCCGGATTCGCCATTATAAATACTCCCAGAAGAATGACAGCAACCCCTATTATGAATGAAGTTGCCCTGTTACTCAACTCCGAATACCTTGTTTCCTGCAAACCCACAAAAAGTATTGAAACACCCTGTAACATGAAACCGAAACTGTACATGAAAATCATAAAACGTGAAGCACCGTCCCTCATTGTGAGAATAATGATTGCATCAATCACAATAAACATGGGAAAGAACAGGGCAATTACCCACCTCGGAATAAACCTTCTGTATCTTATTACGGTCACGGCATCCGCCAGTCCTGACAGAAGAAACTCCACAACTATGACCGTTGACAAACCTGCAAATGCTATTTTTTCATTGCTGATTACCCACGCACCGAACAGCAGCATCAGAATTCCGGCGCAAAGGAAAAACCAGAATCCTCCGGCATTTCTGATTTTCTCAACCAATTTACTCATAAATCACTTACCTCCCGTTAATCGGATTACCGTTTTATAAACTGAACTTATGAGGTTCTTCCTCATAACGCTCGTGAACCGTTACCCACAGTTTTCTGTTAATCATATCATAAATTGAATTATGCGTTGTGTCCCAATACGCAGTTTCTTTTCTGAATCCGTTTTCTTTTATGTATTTCAACTCTTCTTCATATTCTCTCTGCGCTTCCTGCAAATCCGCCTTATCTTTCTCGCTGATATTCTGCAACTGTGCATACGTCAGACCGAACTCAGAATACCATCCGTTGGAGACGTAATATGTATTTGTGTACTTGGCACGCTGCATGAGGTGATACATACCTTCCATAGTATTTCCTTCATCATAGTTTGCCCTAAGAACATGCATTCTTTCCAATCCGTCCGGATGCTCGGGTATTCCGTCTATGTTGATGAAGTAATTAGTCATAATATTCTGCTCTTTGACAACAATCTCATTATTATAGAATTCCACAACATAAGTTTTTTCCGGGTCTGAAATCATATAATGCAAATCCGTTATCTCTGAAATCATCGGCGTGATGTTGTACTTTTTCAGATATTCAATAGCTTCATCGGCAGTTGCACAGTTATCCAGCAGAGGGCGAGCCAGAATAAGATCATTCAAATCCGGAGCGCCCGGATTTGTTCCCGTATGCGGCACTTCACCCCAATCCGATTTATAAAGCACGTTGGAATTGACGACAAGTCCTTTCTCATTCATTCCGTCAAGGACAAACCACGGCAGCAGATTAAGTTTCTCACGTGGCAGTCCGGCTTCAACCGTTTTGGAATCAATCTTTGCCAGACGACCGACTCCAATCGTTGCATATCGGCCTTGCTTTGCAGTCGTCCGAATTACAAAAGTCGGACAGTCATTCATGAAGTAGTCAAAGTTGCGTCCGACAAAACTACCGTTGCGCACACTGGAGCAAGCCGTATTATCACCTATCATTTCCTCGGAAACCGAGCTGTCAGGTATCTCTGCGGAATACTCATCAAAAGTCACCTCATAAAGCATATCAGCCACTTTGGTGACTTTCGGTGCTTTAACGCTATTCTCACAGGAGGACAGCAAAACCACCGTCAGACAGAGCACAAATATTGTAATAATCGTTCTCTTAGTCACGTTATTCATTTTTTTAATTATACAGACAAAACGTAAAAAAGTCAGTTGTTACTACCCATTATATTGACACGGGTTATAGCAATACACAAAAGAACTTCGGTATCTGTTTCAAAAAACGATTTTTTTGTTCGCAGTGGGCAAAATTCCATTCACGAATTCTGAACTTGCCTTTCCGACTAAAAACACATTTTTGCAATTAGCTCAGAGAATTTGTAATTTTCTTAAAAAAATCGGGATTCCATAAGTCTAATGATTGTTTGTCATTAATAAAACTCATGACATCTTCTTTTGCAGAAGAGTAATCAATTGAGTCAAATCTTGAACAAAGCATTTCTTTAAGAATATCAATATTAAAAAGCTCTCTGTCTCTTAACACCTTTGATTCAATCAACCTTGCTTTTAGGTGTTCCATATTTACATGTGATTTGCGGGAAAGATAAAAGATATAGTCGTAAAGATCTCTGCCTTTAATTCTGTTTTTCCAAGCCCTGCATAATACTGCATGAATTTTGCCGGCAAATAGGGAAGTCATGTCATAAAGTTGAACTTCATACGGAGAAGGCAACAGTTGGTATTTTGTTTCAAATGAAGCATTTTCAGGAGGATCAATATCAACTTCAAATTTTATTTTGATACTTTCATTCTTGTTGATCAGATTTATATTTGAAGAGTTTGGATTAAACAAAAGAATATGTTCCTTGCTGTTCCCTTTTATAAAGGCGGATTTTATCGGAGAGTCAGTTGTTTTTTCTTTTGTTATTATCTCCATATTAAGTCCGAATGAATTGATTTCTTTTTGCACAGTGGGAAAATAAGAAGAAAGGTCAAAATCAGGATTTTTCTTCAAGAGAGAAAAGTCTAAATCTTCAGAAAAACGGTCAAGGCCGTAGAAAATTCTAAGAGCAGTTCCTCCGTAGAATGCTGCTTTATTGAAAAAACCAGATCTGGAAAGTCCGCATAAAACAATTTCCTGAATTATTTCCTTTACGGCATTTTTTTCTTCTTCCGCATTTGTAATTGTATATTTTGCTAACATTTCGTTTATATTTGAGTTCATTTTTGCACCTTCTTGAGAGTTTTAATCATGTAGCGGATATTGTTTGACATGTATAACTCTGATAGTTCTTCAAGAGTTTTTTTGTTCAGTTTTTCAAATTCTGTTTCATCTATTCTCAAATTTTCAAAAAGAAGTTGTGTCATTTCATTAATGCTTGAGACCGGTGGCAAAGTATATAACTTATCGCATATAGCTTTTTCCGGGGTTGCCATCATGTAAGCATAATCGCCTTCTGTGTAAAGTTGAACTTCAAAAGGATATGCGGCTTTTGGAATATCCCTGTATGAGTAGTCTCCAAAAAAATTATGAAATTTTTTTCTCCTGTCCTTATTAAAGGTTGCTGAAGTGTATTCATGTACGCTCTCCGGAATAAGACCATGACGGGAAAGTGCATAATCAAATGATAAATATGAAGGTCCGTATATTATCGGAGCAAATAGATAACCCGGCTTTGTTTTATCAGTTTCATAGAAGCTTTTTTTCAGCAAGAAGATTTTTTCTGCTTTTAAGAGTCTGCTTATTTTCCCAAAAGGGTCACTGTATGCCGAAAGTTCATTTAGAAGCATTTTTGTTGTTTTTACCATAAATTTCTCCAACAACTCGGATTATAGGCAAGTTAATGGAGAAAATCAATATAACACAGAGGAATTTTCAAAACTCGAATCAGAGTATCCGAACTTCCACAAAAACATCTGATTTTTCAGCAAATTCGTTGCTATGAAGGTATGTTTGTAAATTGTAGATCACTGACAACAGCTCCGGCACTTCCTGCAACAGAGTTAGCAGCTAATTGTTATCAGGCTATGTTCCAGGATTGTTCTGCATTGATAACAGCTCCTGTACTTCCTGCTGAAACATTGGTTAAAAAATGTTACTATGAAATGTTCTTACGTTGTTCATCATTAAATTCAGTAACTATGTTGGCAACTAATATTGATGCATCAGAATGTCTTAATAATTGGCTTAAAAATGTAAGTACTACTGGTACTCTCAAAGTAGACGATACCGTTAAAGTTGCTATAGAGTCTAATACCAATAACTCAGCACCGATGAATAACAGTGGCGCATCTCTTGTTGGTAGTGGTTGGACAGTAATTACTCTGTAATGTTCATTTAATGAATTTTTCAAGGGTGGTAGAAATACTGCCCTTGTTTTTTATGGTTTTGCAAGTTCCTCTTTATTTTTTTAAAATGTCTTCTTTGATTGTTTTCCTTGAAATGGCAAAGTCTGCAAGAACAAGTTGAACTGAAACCTGATTAAGTGCTGTACAAACAGCATCAAAGAAAACGTCAGTTGCAAGCATTTGACCCAAGGCTTCTGCAGGAATACCCAGTTGGGCAAACAACATAGGACATAACAACAATGCACCCCCGGGAATTGCAGGACTGGCAACAGATAAAAATACACAAACAAAAGCAGCCATAATAAGCCATGATGGAGCAACACAGATGTTGTACTCTACAGCCATAAAAAACGTAAGAATAAGATATCTGATTGCTGTTGCCGGCTTAAAAATAGAAGTACCTATGGGAATTCCAAAAGAAAAAGTATTTTCAGGAATACCCAGTTTTGAAGAACTCAATTGATAATGCTCCGGGATACTCGCGGAACAGGAATTTGTACCGAAAGAAATAAGAAACAAGTCAGAAAGCTTCCTAAGCAACAAAACGATTTTCACTCTGCTCTTTATACTGACAACAACAGCAAGCATCATAACAAACAGAATTTGAACCGATGATGTAATCAACAACGATTTTCCGGCCTGAAGAAGAACAATAACATCACTCTTAAGAATGCTTTCAACAAGTGTGAAAAAAACAAAAACAGGAATAAGTGTGGTAAATCCTCCGGACACCATAAGCATAAGACTATTTAAATCATTAAAAACTCCGTAGATGTATTTTCCTTTATTATTAAGTTTAAGAATTCCCATTCCGAAAACGACTCCCATAATAATCAATTGCATAGCATTGCAATCAATAAACGGAACAAGCAAATTTGTCGGGCACCAGGAAAAAATAATAGTAAAAATGTTCGTAGCATCAAACGTAACATTTCCATGTCCAAACTGCAAGTTGAAAAACGGCAACGAACATCCCAATGCCACAATACCGGCAATTAAAAGATAAAACATATACCTTTTAATCATGCCTATTCCTATTTGAGAAAAAGCTTGAATATCACCGACTCCGATTACCCCGAGACAAACGGAAAGAAAGATTAAAGGAATACCGCAAAAACACAAAACATTGATATATGTGCTGCAAACAGGAGCCAGAATATTATCTGCTATCTGCAACCTCAAATTGTCAGGCAAAAACCGACCCAAAAATCCGGCAACAACTGCAAAAGCTATTGAAATAAGCAGAAGAATAAAAGGATTGATTTTCTTTCTTGATACTTTAAATGAAACAGTATTTGTTTTGTGAGAATAATAATAAGAAGGTTTATTCTCAAGATGAGAAAGAATAGAACTCATCCAAATTCCAAGTTCATCATCAGATTCAAAAGGATTACATTCTTTACCTTCAACTGAAACAACAATTGTTCTCTGTCCTAAAATCTTTTTGCTTTGAACAGAAACCGGAACATTTTCTCCAAATGAATCCCTGAACCTTAAAAGAACCTCTTCAACATTCAGTCTGATAGTAGTTATTTCAGCCGGATTTGTCTTTATCGTTTTAAGAAACAAAGTAAGCTCTTCTGAGATTTTGTCTATATTTTGTGAAAATAAATTTGTTACAGCACTGTATTCTTTCATAATCCCATAATAACGCACTGTAACAACCGTTATCCATTAAAAAACAATAATAATCTGAGTCAATTGCAAAGTTCCGTTCATGGATTCGGTCAGACCCTGTGAAATCTCGCTTACAAAAAGATTTACAGAAATTCTCACATGTTATTGAGGATATCCTTAATTACAAGGACAGCATGTAACGATGCAAGTTTCAGAAATTTCTGAAATTGAATTGCCCCGTCTTCACCCGAAGCGGAATCGGAAATAGACCTGATGCTTGCAAAACGTACTCCGTGAAGTGCACAAACCTGTGCAATTGCACCGGTTTCCATATCACACACTTTTGCTCCGAAAACTTCAGAAAGACGACGCTTGTCTTCCGGGAGATTGATAAAGCGGTCACCCGTTGCAAAACGTGCATAATATGAAGTATATCCCAGTTTTTCGGTGCTTTTTTTAATCGCTGCACTGATTTTTTCATCACATACAAAATACGGGGAATCAAATCGGTCAACCTGAGCAGGCTGATATCCGAGAGGTACAATGTCATAGTCATATTGAACGACATCTTTTGCAATCATAATATCAAAAACATTCAGATTGTCATCCAAAGAACCGCCGACTCCCGTGTTTATGATAATGTCCGGGGAATACCTGTCAATCATTGTAGATGTGCATGAGGCAGCATTTACTTTTCCCATTCCACAACGTGTAATGACAATATCCTGATTACCCAGTACTCCGGAAATGTATTCACAGCCGGCAATAAGGACACTGTTTTTTATTTTCATATCATGTTTGAGCATTACAACTTCTTCTTCCAGTGCTCCGATTATTCCTATCACAAATTGTCCGACCTTTTAACTGCAATCTGAATGAAGTATGTCAAATTAGCGTTTTATATTCAATCACGAGCGTTTTATCAGAGTCAGTTGCGTATCTTGGTCATACAGTACTGTCCCGGCTCGCCTAAAAGACGTATTTTGCCGTATATTTTGCCGAGACCGGTTTCAAGCAAGGTTCTGTCCGCATTGTGTACGCAGATATCACATAGAATTTTACCGCCGTCAACAATGAAAATACGGTCACAGTAGGTAAGTGCAAAATCGGGATCGTGAATTGAGATAACGGCACATTTTCCGCTTTCATGTACCTGAGAAGCAATCTTTTCAAGTATTTTGTGTCTGTTCACAAAGTCAAGTGCACTGTCCGGTTCGTCCATGAGCATTACAGGAGTATCCTGCAAAAGAACGCGGGCAAAAACTGCAAGTTGCTTCTGCCCCTCACTGAGTTGTGAAAAATCCTCATCTTTCATTTCAAAAATTGAGAGCCGACGTGTAATCTGCAGAGCCTTATCGGTGAATCCGGCTTTGGGTGAATCAAAAAGCCCTATCCACGGATTTGCTCCCAAAAGCACATAATCCAAAACGGAAATACCGGAAACGGGACTTGTCCGCTGCGGTATGTATGAGACAAGACGGGCTCTGCTCTTTTCATTCATACACAGAATATCCTTGCCGTCTACCGTGCAATTACCGTCAAGAGCCGGAATGATACCTGTAACTGTCCGGAGTAAAGTGGTTTTTCCGCTTCCGTTGAGACCGAGCAAAGCACAGAATTCACCGCTTTCAATTTTAAGGTTTATTCCGTCAAGAATATTCCTGTGACCGTATCCGCACTTGAGATTTTTCATTTCAAGAAGACTCATGTGATATTCCTCCTGCGTTTAAGCATGAAGAACACAAGAAACGGTACTCCGAAAAAGGTAGTGACAATACTTATGGGTATTTCTGAAGAACCGATGCTTCTTGCCGCTATATCGGAAACAACAATCACAAATGCTCCCGTGAGAGCGCTCAGTATCATTGTTCTGAAATCACGCTTTCCGGTAATCAACCTTGCAATGTGAGGAGCAATAAGTCCTGAAAACGATATGAGTCCGGTTATGCTTATCACGGAAGATACAAGCAGAGTGGAAAAAGAAAGTACGGAAAACCGTGACAGGCGGACATTCACCCCGAGGGATTCAGCCTCCTCGTCAGAAAGAGAAAGCAGCACAATCTGTCTGTGAAGAAGCAAAAGTCCTGCAAACCCGACAATCCAGAACGGAAGAATACCTGAAAGTTTTGACATTGTAACGGACGCAAGACTGCCCATTGTCCAATATTCTATTGCTGCAAGACCCGAATCTGAATCTGCATAGTATTTGAGAAGCATTATCGCCGCTTTTGAAACGGATGCAATGATTATCCCTGAAAGAATGAACGTTGAAGTAGTGTTTGATTTTGTTGAACGGACAAGAAACGCAACCGCAAGCACTGCAGCAAGTCCGCCTGCAAACGCACCTGATGCCACGGTAATTGCAGAATTGCCTGCAACGACAATGACAACGGCAGCACCGAGATTTGCTCCGGAAGAAATTCCGGTTATATCAGGAGAAGCAAGAGGATTTCTGAATACGGTCTGATAGACCCATCCTGCAAGTCCCAATCCCGCTCCGGCAATAAGGGCAACCACAGTACGCGGAAGCCTCAGAAAGAAAAAAACACGGCTCTTCATTGAGTTCTGAATTTTACCTGTAAGCAGTCCTGCAATATCGGTAAAACTCAACGGATACTTTCCCACACACAGAGAAACAATCACCCCGCAGAAAAGTAAGACTGCGAATACTGAAAAAACCGCTTTTTCGTCAAATTTGCGCATCAAAACCGTAAAACTCTTTGTAAAAGGCCTTTACATCAACGGAAAATGCAGATTCCGGGTAAAGTTCCGGATGTATTGTTTTCAGCAACCAGAATACTCCGAGTATTCCGGACGGTGCGGGAGAATCCCATGCTTCAAAGCCTATGGGCATCTGGTAAACTGCTTTGTTTTTTACAGCCGTAACATCCTGAAGCTGAAGATCCCCGAGAAGATTATCCGCAGTATATTCCGGAGTACCGTCGGCGTTGCTGTTTGTAGGTATCACAATGATATCAGGGTTCATTTCAAGCAACTGCTCATAACTTATATTAACCCATGACGAACCGGAAATGTTGTCTGCAGCATTTTGTCCGCCGGCAGATCTTATCAGTGAAGCCTGATACATATCGTGCGGTGCAGTTCTCAGAAAACTGCCTGTTCCGCTGATATAAACCACAGGGCGATTATCAGTTTTTGAAGTAAGCTTTTCAGCGAATTTCAGTCTGTCTGCGTAGGCTTTTACAAGCTTCTGTGCTTCTTTGTTTTTTCCGGTGACTTTTCCTATCAGTTCAAACATTTCAAGTATCTGTTCATGGTTCTCAGGATTCACCACTATTGAGGAAATACCCAACTGTGAAAGGGTATCCGCAGTTTCTTTCTGTCTGAGAGGTAAAATTACAAGGTCAGGTTCCGCAGCAAGACAGGCTTCAAGGTTGAACGTCTTGGCTGTCCCCAAAACAGAACGCTCAATAAGCTGCGGGGCGGCAAGAGCATAAAGAGGTCTTTTTGAAGCCTGTGCCTCAACCGCAACAACCTTATCCTCAAGTCCGAGAGCAATACACGCAGATGACGATATGTAATATCCGCTCGCAATTCTGTTGACCTGAGCAGGTACGGTTACTTCACGTCCCGCCATGTCAGTCACCGTAACCGGAGAAACATTCTTCCTTTCTTTTACAGAACCGGCAAACAAAAATACCGACACAGCACACATCAGAATACACAACGTTATTCCTTTTTTCATACACAACCTCCCATAACCGTAACATCACTGTAAGTTCTTCACGGAGCAAAATGTGTTTATACCGCAAAGGCAAATTCATTTCACAACAAAGCTTACAAGCTTGTCCGGAACAAATATCTCTTTTATTACCTGCACTCCGTCAAGATAACGTTTTACGTTTTCATTCTCTCTTGCAGCAGAAAGCGCTTCTT
>JAKSPF010000004.1 GCA_024405065.1 Sphaerochaetaceae bacterium
TTGATCTTTTCAATGATGTCACGTTTGTTGATGTGACGGGAACATCAAAAGGAAAAGGTTATCAGGGTGGCATGAAGCGTCACGGTTTTGCCGGTGGACGTAAGACACACGGTTCCAAGTTCCATAGGGATCTCGGTGGTACCGCAATGTCTTCTACTCCTGCAAGAACCTTCAAGGGAAAGAAGATGGCCGGACACATGGGTAATGAGCGTGTGACGGTTCAGAATCTGAGACTTGTTCGTGTTGATGAGAATCTGCAGGTTCTGATGGTGAAGGGAGCTATTCCCGGACCGAGTCAGAGTACTGTGGTTATAAGAAAGGCTGTTAAGAAGTAAGGACCGGAATATGGAAGCAAAAGTTTATGCAACAGATGGAAAAGCTACAGCTAAGACTGTTGAACTGAATGCTGATGTATTTGATGTTCAGGTCAGTAACGGCTGCATTTATTATGCTGTAAATAATGAGCTTGCAAATCGCCGCACAGGCACTGCATGTACAAAGACCCGTTCGGAGGTCAATTACAGCAATACCAAACCTTTCAAACAGAAGGGAACGGGTAATGCAAGAAGAGGTGACAAAAAATCTCCTGTTCTTGTTGGCGGAGGTACTATTTTCGGACCTAAGCCGAGAGACTACGGTTTTTCAATGCCCAAAAAGATGAAGAGGGCTGCAATGAAGTCTCTTCTTACGCTTTCTGTTCAGGAGAACAGGTTGGTTGTAGTTGAGGATTTCACCATTGAGAACGGAAAGACCAAATCAATGGCCGGAATAATTAAGAATTTTGTTGAAGATGAGAAGAGAACTGTTGTCATTATGCACAATGATGATGCCATGCTTCGACGTGCTTCAAGAAATATCCCTTATCTGCATGTTCTTGCCTATGACAAGCTTTCTGCTAAGGAACTCCTTTACGGAAAGAAGATCATAATGCTTGAATCTGCTGTGAAGAACCTTAACGAGTTCTACGGTGAGTAAGAGGTGCTGGAATGAGAGCAGATCAGGTAATTATAGAACCGATTCTCAGTGAAAAATCAAATATCGCTCGTGATTCGGAATGCAAGAAATATACATTCAAGGTTAACGCAAAATCAAATAAGTTTGAGATTATGAGTGCCGTGAAGGAACTCTTTAAAGTTAATCCCACTGATTGTAATGTGATGAATGTTGCCGGAAAGCCGAAGTATTCACGCGGAAAAGGCGGATACATAATGGGACACACGGCAAGTTGGAAAAAGGCAGTGGTTACACTTCGCAAGGGAGATGTAATCAGTGCTATTGAAGGTGTCTGATAGAGGAGACTGAATATATGGCATTGAAATCTTATAAACCAAATACAGAAGGTCTCCGTCAGAAAACAGTTCTGGTTCGTTCCGAAATTACGGCACAGAAACCGGAAAAATCACTGACAAGTCATCTTCACAAAAATGCCGGAAGGGACAGTTTCGGTCGTATCAGTGTCAGGCGCAGAGGCGGCGGACACAAGCGCTCATACAGAATCATTGATTTTAAGCGTGATAAATACGGAGTTCCCGGAACGGTCAGAACGGTTGAATATGATCCTAACCGCAGTGCAAATATTGCTCTGGTGTTTTACGCAGACGGTGAGAAGCGTTATATGCTTGCTCCTAAGGGACTTACTGTCGGGACTACTGTTCTCAGCGGACCGACGGCTCCTCTCAAAACAGGCTGTGCGCTCCCTCTCAAGAACATTCCCCTCGGTCTGACGGTACACAATGTTGAACTCACTTTGGGACGTGGCGGACAGATGGTTCGCAGTGCAGGTATCGGTGCTACAATCGTTGCCAAAGAAGGTGATTATGTTACTCTTCGCCTTCCTTCCGGTGAAATGAGAATGGTATTCGGTGAGTGTTATGCAACTATCGGTGAGCTTGGTAATGAAGACCATATGAACGTCTCTCTCGGGAAGGCCGGTGCAAGCCGTCATCTCGGCAGAAGACCTAAGGTCAGAGGTGTTGTCATGAACCCTGTGGATCATCCGCATGGTGGTGGTGAAGGCAAGACAGCTGCCGGACGTCATCCTGTCACTCCTTGGGGTAAACCGACCAAGGGTGCCAAGACCCGTTCAAGAAAGAAGCCTTCAAACAGCTTTATAGTCAAGAAGCGCAAGTAGGAGTTAGAACGTGGCTAGATCAATTAAAAAGGGACCGTTTGTAGAGGAAAGACTCCTTAAGAGAGTTCAGGAGGCTGCAGGTAAATCCGGTCAGTCCGATATGATTAAGACTTATTCCCGTAGTTCAACAATCATTCCGGATATGGTTAATATGACAATTTCCGTGTATAACGGAAAAACATGGGTTCCGGTGTATATCACCGAAAACCTTGTAGGACATAAACTCGGTGAGTTTGCACCTACAAGAATTTTCCGTAGTCATTCCGGCAGTGACAAGAGTGCCGGATCGGCAGGTTGAGGAGAAAGGGTATGGCAAAGACATATAAAGCAGTTGCAAAGTATCTTATGGTGTCCCCTTCAAAAGTCAGACCTGTTGCAGACCTTGTAAGGGGTAAGAACTACGAGGAGGCTTACGGAATTCTTATGGCTATGCCTCAGAAGGGTGCCAGACTCATTCTCAAAGTTCTTGAGAGTGCCGGGGCAAACGCAATGTATCAGAACAACAAACTTGATGAAAGTCAACTTGAAATTTCTGCCATATACGTTGACGGCGGTCCTGTTCTTAAGAGAGTCTGGGCAAGATCTCATGGAAAAAGGGATATTCTTCTGAAGAGGATGTCTCACATCACTGTTGAAGTCAGTGAGAGTGTGGAGGGTTAAATGGGTCAGAAAGTTAATCCTGTGGGACTTCGTTTGGGTATCAATAAAACGTGGAAGTCCAAGTGGTATGTTGATCCTAAGGAGTACGCTGATACTCTTCATGAGGATTTGAAGCTTCGTAAGATGCTTCTGAAGCTTCCTGAAGTTCAGGGAGCGGAGATTTCAGATGTTGAGATAAGCAGGAAGCCTCAGCGTGTAACTATTCTCATCAGCACAAGTCGTCCCGGCGTTATTATCGGTACAAAAGGTGCAACGATTGAGAAAATCTGCGCAGAGCTCCAGAAGTACTCTGAAAAGAAAGTTCAGGTGAAGATTAAAAGTCTTGAACACGGAGAGAGGGATGCTCAGCTTATTGCTCAGAGCATAGCCAAGCAGCTTGCCGGACGTGTAGCTTACAAAAGAGCAATGAAGGCGGCAATCTCAAAGGCAACGGCAGCCGGTGTTCAGGGCATCAAAATCAGGCTTTCCGGACGTCTCGGCGGAGCTGAAATAGCAAGATCTGAATGGATGAAGGAAGGACGGGTTCCCCTTCATACTCTCAGAAGTGATATTGATTACGGTTTTGCCGTTTCAAGCACTTCCTTCGGTACAATAGGCTGTAAGGTTTGGGTGTTCAACGGTGAGATTTTTGACAAGGTCAAGAAGGATGATGCAGGTCTGCTTGTAAAGAGCGCATCTGAAGAGTCCGTTGAAGACGCTCAGTGAGGTAATCCGGAATGCTTAGTCCAAAAAGAGTTAAGTACAGAAAAAAGCAAAGAGGTGAGAGGCATGGTGTTGCTCATCGCGGCAATACTCTTGTACACGGAGACTTCGGTCTTGTTGCTGTGGAGCCGAGATGGATTACCAACCGTCAGATTGAAGCTGCCCGTGTTGCTATGACACGTCATACAAAGCGTGGAGGAAAGGTTTGGATCAGGATTTTCCCTGATATGCCCTATACCTCAAAGCCCATCGGAACACGTCAGGGAAACGGAAAGGGTGCTCCGGAAGGTTGGGTGGCAGTTGTAAAGAAAGGGGCTGTCATGTTTGAGATGGCGGAAGTGGAGGAGGCTGTTGCAAGAGAGGCTCTTGCGCTTGCAGCACAGAAACTTCCGATCAAGACAAAGTTTGTAGCCAGGAGAGGGGTGGAAGAATAATGAAAAATTCGTTCAAGAAATTATCCTACGACGAACTCGTTGCCAAACGTGCAGAGCTCCGCAAGAGCTATCTTGATATGAGGATGAACAAGGTTTTAGGTCATGTTGACAATCCGCTTCAGGTGAGAAACACAAGAAGGCAGATTGCAAGACTCAATACCATCATCAGCGAATATTCCTTGGGAATCCGCAAGGCAAAGTAAGTGAGGCGCAGGTTTTATGGAATCCAATAAAAAAAGTTTTACAGGTGTGGTGACAAGTGACAAAATGGACAAAACCATTGTTGTGACTGTCCGTAACAAAACTCTGCACCCGCTGTATAAGAAGTACGTTACAAGTACCAAAAAGCTCAAGGCTCATGATGAAAGAAATGAGGCTCATATGGGTGATACGGTTCGTGTAGTTGAGTGTAGACATCTCAGCAAAGACAAATGCTGGAGACTTGTCCAGATAGTTGAGAGAGCCAAATAATCAGGGGGTATTGCTATGGTACAGATGCAGTCGTATTTGAATGTTGCAGACAACAGCGGCGCCAGAGTAGTCCAGTGTATTAAGGTTCTCGGCGGAAGTCACAGGTATGTTGCCGGTGTAGGTGATGTCATTGTTGTTGCCGTTAAGGATGCAATTCCGAACGGAGCAATTAAGAAAGGAGAGGTTCTGAAAGCGGTCGTTGTCAGAACAAAGAAGGAATATCGCAGACCTGACGGTACATATATCAGGTTTGATGATAACGCATGCGTTGTCATTGATGCCAACAATAACCCGCGCGGAAAGCGTATCTTCGGTCCGGTTGCCCGTGAACTGAGAGACCAGTATATGAAGATTGTTTCCCTTGCGCCGGAAGTGTTGTAGGAGAATTGTATGAGACTGAAGAAAGATGACACAGTCATGATTATTGCCGGAAAGGACAAAGGTGTTACCGGCAGAATCATCAAGGTGGACACGGAACATGAAAGAGTTTATGTTCAGGGTGCCAACATGGTTTCAAAAACCATGAAAAAGAAAAACCAGCAGGATCAGGGCGGAATTACCAAGGTTGAAGCTTCCGTGCATGTTTCCAATGTTGCTCTTGTTGTAAAAGGCGGAGCTACATCAAAACTGGGATACAAAGTGGAAAACGGTAAAAAAGTCCGTTACGCCAAGAGAACCGGAGAGGTAGTCTGATGGCAGAAGAAAAATTTATTCCCAGTTTTAAGAAAAAGTATCTTGAGGATGTTGCTCCTGAACTTTTCAAAGAGTTTAAGTATACGTCAAAGATGCAGGTTCCTGCTATTGAAAAGATTGTGGTAAGTGCCGGTGTCGGTGATGCAATCGCAGACAAAAAGTATCTTGATGCCACAGTGAAGGAGCTTGAGCAGATTACCGGGCAGCATGTTGTGAAGACAAAGGCAAGAAAGTCCATTGCAAACTTCAAACTTCGTGAAGGAATGGAAATAGGTGCAATGGTTACCTTGCGCGGTGACAATATGTGGTTTTTTCTTGAAAGGCTGATATGTATTGCGCTTCCCAGAGTCAAGGACTTCAGGGGTGTGAAACCCAATGCATTTGACGGTCACGGAAATTATGCTCTGGGAATTACCGAGCAGATTATATTCCCTGAGATTGATTTTGATAAAATCGTTCGTGTCAGCGGACTCAATGTTGCTATTGTGACTACAGCTCGTACTGACGAAGAAGGTTTTGCCCTGCTCAAGAAACTCGGCATGCCGTTCAGTAAGTAAGGAGCGATATATGGCAAAGAAATCAATGGTTATCAAAGCTCAGAGAGAGCCGAAGTTTATGACAAGAACCGTGCGTCGTTGCAGAATCTGCGGCAGACCGCGTGGGTATATGCGCAAGTTTGACATGTGCAGACATTGTTTCAGGAAACTGGCAGGAGAAGGTCAGATTCCCGGTGTAACAAAATCTAGTTGGTAAGGAGAAGCAAAATGGCAGTAAGTGATCCTGTTGCTGATATGCTGACTAAGATTAGAAATGCTAGTCAGGCAAAGCATGAAAAAGTGGATATCTCAAATTCACAGCTCAAACTCCAGATTATCAAAATTCTGAAGAGTGAGGGGTATGTTAAAAATTTCAAAAAAGTAACAAAAGACGGTGCTACATATCTCAGGGTTTTTCTCAAGTATGATGAAGAGCAGCGTCCTGTGATTCACGGAATCAAAAGAATTTCCACACCCGGAAGACATGTCTATTCGGGTTACAGAAATATGCCCCGTGTATTCAACGGTTACGGTGTTGTTATTGTTTCAACTTCTTGCGGTGTTCTTACCGGAAAGAAGGCGGCTGAACAGCTGGTTGGCGGTGAGCTGATCTGCTCAATTTGGTGATAAAGGAGGGGGAAGCTATGTCTCGTATAGGTAAATTACCGATTGATGTGCCTAAGACAGTCAAGGCATCTCTCAATAACGGAGTCATTACCGTTGAGGGACCAAAGGGAAAGTTGAGCCAGGCTGTATGTGCAAATGTCAATGTTGAAATTGAGGATGCAAGAATTGTTGTTACAAGAACAAATGATGAGAAGCTTGCAAGAGCTGCTCACGGTCTGATGAGACAACTTATCAAAAACATGGTTATCGGTGTTTCTGAGGGCTACAAGAAAACTCTTGTCATAATGGGTGTCGGCTATAAGGCTGCAATGCAGGACAAAAGTGTTGTTCTTACGCTCGGATATGCAAATGATATTGAGTATGTTGTTCCTGAGGGAATCAAGATTTCTCTTGAGAATCCGACAAAAATTATCATTGAAGGAATTGATAAGCAACTTGTCGGTCAGACAGCTGCTGAAATTCGCAGTCTGAGAAAGCCTGAACCTTATAAAGGCAAGGGAATCAGATATGAGAACGAGTACGTCCGCGCTAAGAGCGGTAAGGCCGGCAGGGCTTAAGGAGTTCAGATATGAATAGAATAGCTGAAAAAAACAGAAAGTATGCCAGAAGAAGAGTTCATATCAGAAAGTCCATTTCAGGAACTGCTTCAAAACCCAGAATGACTGTTTTCAGGAGTAATCTTCACATGTACGCACAGGTGATAGATGATACTACCGGAAGAACACTTGTCAGTATCGGTACTTTGGAAAAAGAGTTTGCAAAATTCAGAAATAACGTTGAAGATGCAGCAAAACTCGGAGAGGCTCTTGGCAAGAGATGTCTTGACAATGGTGTTACTACGGTTGTTTTTGACCGTAACGGATATCTGTATCACGGTATTGTCAAGGCGATTGCAGACGGTGCCAGAAAAGCCGGTGTGAAGTTCTAAAGGTGGTGGAATATGGAAAGAAATAGAGACAGAAAAGACAGAGAACAGAACCGTGAGAAAGAATTTACGGAAAAACTGATTAAACTCAACCGTGTTTCCAAAACCGTGAAGGGCGGACGTCGTATGTCGTTTGCGGCGCTTGTTGTTGTAGGAGATCAGAAAGGCAGAGTTGGTTACGGAATGGGTAAGGCAAATGATGTGTCTGATGCTATCCGCAAGGCAACCGAGTCTGCAAGAAAGAATCTGATGGTGATAAATATCAAGGGAACGACTGTTCCGCATGAGATTCTTGGAAATTTCAAAAGTGCGAGTGTTCTTCTGAAACCGGCGGCTCCCGGTACCGGAGTTATTGCCGGCGGTGCAGTGCGTGCTGTATGTGATGCCGTGGGAATCAAGGATGTTCTGTCCAAGTCTCTCGGCTCAAAGAACACAATCAACACGGTTAAGGCTACATTCAACGGGCTTGAAAATCTCTTCTCCGCAAAAAAAATGTCCGGAGACAGAGGTAAAAGTCTGAAGGATATCTGGGGGTGATTTATGGCAGCAGAGAAAGATGTACCACAGGTGCGTATTGAGCTTGTAAAGGGTCTTGCGGGGACGCTCCCCAAACAGAGAGCAACAATCAAAGCTCTCGGACTCGGAAAGATCAACAGCAGTGTTGTCAGGAGTGCCTCTCCGGTGACGATGGGCATGATTCGTGTTGTAGAGCATATGGTCAAAGTCACGGAGGAGAAATAAGATGGCTCAGCTTCAGGCACCGGTTGGTGCAAATACAAAAAAGACTATTGTCGGTCGTGGAAAATCCTCAAAGGGAAGATTTTGCGGCAAAGGCATGAACGGTCAGAATGCCCGTTCCGGAGGTGGAGTGCGTCCGGGATTTGAGGGTGGTCAGATGCCTCTGTATCGTCGTGTTGCTAGAAGAGGATTTTCAAATTACCCTTTCAAGAAGGACTATGTTGTTGTGTCTCTTGATATGATAAATGATTCTTTCAAGGACGGAGAGACGGTCAATCTTCAGACTCTCAGGGATAATTGTCTGATTAAGGGTGTTGATACGGAAGCCAAAATTCTTGCCAACGGAGAAATTACTAAAAAGGTAGTGGTTGTAGGGTTATAGGTTTCTGCTGCAGCTGTTGAGATAATCAAGGCTGTAGGCGGAGAAATCAAATAAGGAACGTGTAAGATGTCAAATACCATTTCCGATATGTTCAGAATGGAAGATCTCAGAAAAAAGATTTTCATAACGTTGCTTTTGCTTGCCGTTACGAGAATCGGGACGGTTATACCTGTTCCGGGGGTTGATCCTGTCAATCTCAAAAACTATTTTCTGATTCAGTCACAGTCTTCCAACATAGGTCTTACCGAGTATCTGAACTTCTTTTCAGGCGGAGCGTTCTCAAATTTCTCTCTCTTTACTCTGGGTGTAATGCCCTATATTTCAATGCAGATTATAGTTCAGCTTCTTATGCTGATTGTTCCTACATTGAAGAAATGGAGTGAAGATGCAGACGGAAGGAGAAAACTCCAGAAGTTGAACAGATATGGCACAATAGTTGTATGTCTGCTTCAGTCTTTTGTTGTAACTGTTTATGCCAGAAGTATTCAGAGTTCAGGGTATAATGTGATTACAATTGATATTGTACCGTTTACTCTGATTTCAATGCTTACGGTTACTGCCGGTTCAATGGCTCTTGTCTGGCTCGGCGAGAAAATCACTCAGTTCGGTATAGGTAACGGAATATCTTTGCTTATCTATGCCGGTATAGTAGCAAGAATACCGTCTGCGATTTCTGTGATGATTCAGGGCATAAAAGACGGTCAGATCAACATTTTTGCCGTTATTGCCGTTTTGATTGTGTTTATCGTTGTTGTGGCACTTGTTGTGTGTGAACAGGAAGGTGAGAGAAAGATTCCGGTTAATTATGCAAAGCGTGTTGTCGGAAGAAAGATGTACGGAGCTCAGAGTTCCTACATTCCTTTCAAGATCAATCCTTCAGGTGTAATTCCTGTGATTTTTGCTTCTGCAATACTCTCATTCCCGCTTCAGATTGCCGGTGCTCTCGGACCTAATGTGAGGTGGTTGCAGACTTTTGCAAACTGGCTTGACCCGCAGAAAGCTCCGTACATAATCATTTATACTGTGCTGATTATTGCTTTTGCATTTTTCTATACCCAGGTTTCTTTGAATCCGGTTGAAATGTCAAAACAGATAAGAGATAACGGCGGTAGTGTTCCGGGGGTCAGGAGTGAAAAACTTGAAGAGTATCTTACAAAGGTACTTAATAGGATTGTTCTGCCCGGTTCTCTGTTTCTTGCCTTTATTGCATTGATTCCTACAATCATTCAGCTTATATTTAAGTTCCCCGCCAGCGTTGCAATGCTGTTCGGAGGTACTTCACTGATTATTCTTGTCGGTGTTGATATAGAAACAATGAAGCAGGTTGAAAGTGTTATGAAAATGCATCATCACGAAGGATTCATGGGACAGAAAAAAATCAAATCCAAGGGTCTTTAAGGAGAGTCGGTTATGAAAGTAAGAGCTAGCGTAAAACCTATGTGCGATAAGTGCAAGGTTATCAGAAGGAACGGTGTTGTCCGCATTGTGTGTGACAATCCGAAACATAAACAGAGACAAAAATAATTCAGGAGGCCGTTAATGGCAAGAATTGCAGGTGTAGACTTACCAAACAAAGCTACCAAAATTGCTTTGACTTACATCTACGGATTAGGTAGAACTTCAGCCGAGGATATCTGCAAAAAGTGTAATGTTGACCCGGATGTGAAAATCAATACCCTCAGTGCAGAGGTGTTGGCTGAGCTTCGTAAGGTTATTGAGAATGACTATACGGTAGAAGGGAGACTTCGCTCACAGACACAGCTCAACATAAAGAGACTTATGGACATAGGTTGTTACAGAGGTCTCAGGCACAGAAAGGGTCTTCCCGTGCGCGGACAGAGAACAAAGACAAATGCCCGTACGAGAAAGGGAAAGAAGAAGACCATAGCCGGAAAGAAGAAGGCGGTATAAGGAGTAGGACATGGCAACAGCAACAAAACGTAAAGCTAAGGTTAAGAAGAGCGTGTTTGAAGGCAATGTCTATATTCAGGCTACCTTCAACAATACGATAGTGACAATTACAGACCTCAACGGTAATGCTCTTTCGTGGGCAAGTGCCGGAGGACTCGGATTCAGAGGTGCTAAGAAATCTACCCCCTATGCTGCACAGACAACATGTGAAACTGCTGCAAAGAAGGCTTTGGATTTCGGTCTGAATGAAGTCAATGTCTATGTAAAAGGACCCGGACAGGGGCGTGAGTCCGCTATCCGTGCACTTGGCGGACTTGGAATTAAGGTAAAATCAATACGTGATGTAACTCCCATTCCGCATAACGGGTGCAGACCCAGAAAGACAAGAAGAATCTGACGATTAGGAGAATTTAGAATATGGCTAGATATACAGGACCAAAGTGCAGATACTGCAGAGCTGAAAGAGCCAAACTCTTCCTTAAGGGTTCAAGGTGTCTTTCTGCAAAATGCCCGATGAACAATCCGGCTGAAAGCGGACTTCCCGGAAGAGATCCGAAGGCTCGTGCAAAAAAACCTACGGACTATGCATTGATGCTTCGTGCAAAACAGAAACTCAAGAGAATTTATTGTATGCTTGAAAAACAATTTAAGCTTACTTTCAGTGATGCTTCAAGAATGCCCGGAAAGACCGGTGACAACCTTATTTCACTTCTTGAACGCAGACTTGATAATGTTGTTTTCAGAATGCACTTTGCATGTAGCCGTTCACAGGCAGCACAGCTTGTGAGTCACGGACACATTTTCGTAAACGGGAAAAGGGTGAATATACCTTCTTACAGAGTGAAGGCCGGAGATACCATTGAGGTTTCTGCAAAAGGTAAAAATATGCTGATTATCAAGGAAAATCTTCTTGAAGTCGGGAAAAGCGGTGTAATGCCGTGGCTCAGCGTAGATCCTGATAACATGAAAGGACAATTCATCACGGTTCCTGAAAGGGCTGCGGTGAAGGAGCTTGAGGGTGTCAACGAGCAGTTGGTCGTTGAGTTGTATTCCAGATAATCAGGGTAATTAAAGGCCGTAGGCAGAGATTACCAAGGAGTAAACATGGCAAGAAAAAGCCTTATGAAGGGTTTCAAGATTCCAAAGACCACGTCTATGGAACACAGCAGGATAGAGGAGAATCACGACAGGTTCGTGGCGTATCCTTTTGAGAGAGGATTCGGAACTACAATCGGAAATACTCTCAGAAGAATTTTGCTTTCCTCAATCCAGGGCTATGCTATAACTGCTGTTTGGTTTCATTATTATGATGATAACGGTGAGCACGTCATTACGAGTGAGTTTGAGGCAATTCCTGGAGTGAAGCAGGATATCTGTGAAATTATCGCCAGACTCAAAAAACTGAGAATGTCGTTGCCTGAGGAAATTGAGTCAACAACCATTGATGTTGAGTGCAAGGGTGTCGGTGTTGTTACCGGAGCTGATTTTGAAAAAGATCGTGTTACAGTTATGAACAGGGATTTTGAAATTTTCAATACAATGTCCGATGCAAATGTTGTGATGACTGTTCAGATTGATTTCAACAGAGGTTATGTTCCGTCAGATGTCATTCAGGATCTCATTGATAAGGATGATGACAAAAATCCCGGAATTATTCCGGTAGACGCCATATTCTCACCGGTCACAAGGGTCAGTTGGTCTATTGAGCCTTCAAGAGTAGGTCAGAGAAACGATTACGACAAACTCATTCTTGATGTTTGGACGGATGGTACAATCTCACCTGAAGATGCATTGGCAGAGGCTGCAAAGATTGCAAAGGATCATTTTTCTATTTTCATTAATTTTGATGAGAGTTTGGTCTCTGTTGATGATGAGGTTGATGAGGAGCAAAAAAGAATTGACAGGATTCTCAACACTTCTGTTGAGGAGCTTGAACTCACTGTGCGTTCGAGTAACTGTTTGAAAAATGCGAACATCCGAACGATAAAAGACCTGACTAAAATGACGGAAGATGAAATTGCCAAAACAAGAAATTTCGGCAAAAAATCACTTACCGAAATCAAGGATAAGCTCAGAGAGTGGAATCTCGGGCTTGGAATGACGGATTACAGTGTCCTGAGGACTGCAAAAGTTCCGGACAACAAGGAAGAGGACAATGAAGCATAAGATTGGATTTAACGCTCTCAGCAGAAATTCTGCTGAACGTAAGGCTCTCAAGAGGAATCTTGTGACATCTCTTTTTCGCTATGAAAAGATCGAGACAACCAAAGCAAAAGCCAAGGAAGTTCAGCGTCTTGCGGAAAAAATGATTACCAGAGCCAAGTCTGATACTGTCCACAACCGCAGACTTACGTCTGCAGTCTTGTATGATGAGGCAGTTGTAAACAAACTGTTCACCGAAATCGCTCCGCTGTTTGCGGATGTGCATGGTGGATACACCCGTGTCGTCAAGACACAGAGTCGTCTGAATGACTCAGCGGATATGGCAATTCTTGAACTTACCAAAAAGACTGAGAAGAAAACAGACAAGGACTCGTCAAAAAAGGAAACGAAGTCGGAAAAGAAAGCTGACAAGAAGGTTTCCGAAGAAAAGTGAAAACGGAGAAATATGATAAACTCTCCTTTTTCAAATCCATAATCGGAGATAAGGGATCGTGTCTGTTCACGGTCCTTGTTTTTTTTATTGCTTATATTGTATTTTTCTGTTAACCTATCAATATTAAAACAACTATCTTCGTAAAAACAGTCCGGTCGGATGTTGTTGTCGGAGAGATTTCGGAGGGATGTTCCATGAAGAAAATTTTAGTGGCATCGGTATTAATACTTTTGGTTTGTTCAGCTGTATTTGCAGAGGGTTACAATAAGTGGACTTTTGCAGCTAATCCGTATTCGTTTCAGCATTATTCCAATGGTACTGATTCTGTAAAGTCAAAATACGGTGTTGGAGGAACTATCGGTTACGGATACGTCTTTGACTTTGAAGAATATGGAATTATTGTGGGTGCCGACGTTCTTGCGGATACTTACTTTATAGAGGACAAGACTAATTTCACTGATGTCGGAATTTTGGCAAAGGTCGGTTATATTTTCGGCTCGGTTGAAAAGAAAGTTGATTTTTACGGTCTGTTCAAATACGGTGTGGATTTGCAGTGTTATGAGGACAAGTATTCTGCAGTGCAGACCTTTGGACATCAGATCGGTCTGGAATGTTTTGTCTCTGACAGATGGTCTTTGACCGGAGCCGTTGAGGTTCTCTTTGCGACACCGAAGAAGAATGATGTTCAGTATTTCAATATCAGATGCAATCCGTACATCGGTATGTGTTATTCATATTGATTTGTGTAGGTGTGGAGAAAGAAGCTTCGGTGTGTTGCCGGAGCTTTTTTTTTATGCGGTGAATTGCAAACGCTTTGACTTTATAGTAGTCTTATAAACTGTGAAACATTGTATTATTGTAAAGTTTAAAAACGATGTTCCGGACAAAGAGGCGATTGTGTCGGATGCCCGGAAGCTGTTTTCCTGTCTTGAAGGGAAACATGGCATACGTAAGGTTTCCGTGTACAGAAATTGCGTGGACAGGACGAACCGGTACGATATGATGGTTGCGATTGAAATGGATTGCGACAGTCTGGATGCGTATGATAAAAGCAACGAGCACATGAAGTGGAAGTCAGAGTTCGGCTGTTACATTGAGAGTAAGGCAATATTTGATTACGAGGATTAAATAAAGGAAGGTAAACAGATGATTTACACAACTGAAGTTCAGCATATGTGTCCTGTTGCAAAGGGTGCATATCACGGACCTGCACCGATTCCGGAAGAGGGAAAATGGGTTCAGGCAAAGGAAATCAAGGATATCAGCGGATTGACTCACGGAGTTGGCTGGTGTGCTCCTCAGCAGGGCGCGTGTAAGCTTACGCTCAACATCAAGAACGGTATCATTGAAGAAGCTCTGGTTGAGACGCTTGGGTGTAGCGGAATGACACATTCGGCAGCAATGGCATCCGAAATTCTTATCGGAAAGACTATTCTTGAAGCTCTCAACACAGATCTTGTCTGCGATGCGATAAATACGGCAATGCGCGAGCTTTTCCTTCAGATTGTCTACGGCAGAAGCCAGACGGCATTTTCTGAAGGAGGACTTCCTATCGGCGGTGGGATGGAAGATTTGGGAAAAGGTCTCAGAAGTCAGATAGGTACTCTTTATGCAACAAGAGAAAAAGGTCCCAGATATCTTGAACTCACTGAGGGCTATATTACACGTCAGGCACTCAACGAAAACAATGAAATCATCGGGTATGAGTTTGTGAATCTCGGAAAGATGATGGAATTCATGAAGCAGGGACTTGAGCCTAATGAAGCTGTTGAAAAGGCAAAGGGACACTACGGACAGTGGGACAATGCCGCAAAATATATGGATCCGAGACACGAGTGAGAGAAGGAGCACAGTATGGCATTATTTGAAAGTTATGAAAGAAGAATTGACAATATAAACTCCGTAATTTCACAGTACGGAATAAAAAGTGTTGAAGAATGCCGTGAAATCTGTAAGGCAAAGGGTTTTGACCCATATGAGATTGTCAAAGGCATTCAGCCGATTGCCTTTGAGAATGCAGGATGGGCTTATACGGTGGGTGCGGCTATTGCAATTAAAAAGGGAGTGAAAACAGCAGCTGAAGCCGCAGAAGCAATAGGAATAGGCTTGCAGGCTTTCTGTATCAAAGGTTCAGTTGCGGATGACAGAAAAGTGGGGCTTGGTCACGGAAATCTCGGTGCGATGCTTTTGAGAGATGAAACCAAATGCTTTGCATTTCTTGCCGGACATGAGAGTTTTGCAGCTGCCGAAGGGGCAATAGGTATTGTGAAGAATGCCAACAAGGCCAGAAAATCACCGCTCAGAGTTATTCTCAACGGACTCGGAAAGGATGCTGCACAGATTATAAGCCGTATCAACGGGTTCACATACGTTCAGACAAAGTTTGATTATTACACCGGAGAACTGAAAGTTGTAAAAGAAATTCCGTATTCAAAAACCGAGAGGGCTGCGGTGCGTTGTTACGGTGTTGATGATGTCCGCGAAGGTGTTGCCGTGATGCACAAAGAAGGTGTTGACGTTTCAATTACAGGAAATTCAACAAATCCTACAAGATTCCAGCATCCTGTTGCAGGAACATACAAAAAAGAATGTATTGAACAGGGAAAAAAGTATTTTTCAGTTGCTTCCGGCGGTGGCACGGGAAGAACTCTGCATCCGGATAATATGGCTGCAGGTCCTGCATCATACGGAATGACAGATACAATGGGAAGGATGCATTCTGACGCACAGTTTGCCGGTTCTTCATCTGTTCCCGCACACGTAGAAATGATGGGTTTTCTCGGAATGGGAAACAATCCTATGGTCGGTGCTACCGTTGCTGTGGCAGTTGCCGTTGATCAGGCAATCAACAGATAATTGTACCTTCTTAGAAATTACAAAATCGGGACTTGAAAATTTTTTTCAAAGTGTTGTTTTCGGGCGGAATTAAGGTTCCGCCCGATTTATTTATATTTGTTGCTTGACACTGGTGAATTGAATTTTTATTCTTGAATCAGTAAGGAGGGATATTATGTCCATGATAGTAATGATCCTTCTTTATCTTGTTTGTATTGGAATCGGCTGGCTTGGCCGCTGGCTGTATGGAAAATTAAAGCTTACCTCCATTGAGCAGAAGGCAATTCGTCTCAATCAGGAAGCAATAAGAGATGCCGAATCCAAGAGCAAGGAAATCTTGCTTGAAGGAAGAGATAAGCTTCTGCAGGAGCAGCTTGAACAGGAACGTGAAGAACGTGAAAGAAGAGCAGAGCTTCAGAGATACGAAAGAAGACTCCAGCAGAAAGAAGAGAATCTTGATAAGGTCAAAGATGATCTTGAATCAATCAAGGCACAGCAGCAGGATAAAGAAGCAAAACTGGAAATCCGCAGAAAGCAGATAGAGGAAAATGAGGCCAAATGGCAGAAAGAACTTGAAAAAGTTGCATCAATGACAGGTGAGGAAGCAAAAAATCTTCTCTTGGAAAGGATGCAGACAGAAGCAAGACGTGATGGTCAGGCTCTCATATCAAAAATTGAGCAGGAAGCTCATGCAAAGGCAGATAAGACTGCCCGTGATATAATAGTTACTACAATTCAGAGACTTGCCACTGAAGTGGGGTCTGAGGTTACTGTGAGTTCCGTAAGCCTGCCGAGTGATGAAATGAAAGGTAGAATCATCGGTCGTGAAGGAAGGAATATCAGAGCTCTTGAAACGCTTACCGGTGTTGATATCATTATTGATGATACTCCTGAAGCGGTGGTGATTTCCTGTTTTGATCCGATACGTAAAGAGACGGCAAGGGTTTCACTTGAAAGGCTTGTTCAGGACGGAAGAATCCATCCTGCAAGGATAGAAGAGGTTGTGACCAAAGTTACCAAAGAAGTTAACAGAATTGCCGCCGATGAAGGTGAAAAGGTCTGTTTTGATCTTGGCTTCCACAATATGAGTCAGGAAACAATCAGGGCATTGGGCAGGTTATTTTATAGAACTTCCTACGGTCAGAATGTTCTTTCTCATTCAAGAGAAGTTGCCGTGATCGCAGGGATGATTGCGGCAGAAGTCGGAGCAGATGTTGAGATAGCCAGACGTGGAGGTCTTTTGCACGACATAGGAAAAGGAATAGTTACCGAATCTGAAGCAAATCACGCTGAGATGGGTGCAGACCTTGCAAAAAGACTGGGTGAGGATACAAGAGTTGTCAACGCAATTCACTCACACCACGGTGATGTTGATCCGATTTGCATTGAGAGTACAATTGTACAGATTGCAGATGCAATAAGCGCTGCAAGACCCGGGGCAAGACGTGAGAGTCTTGATAATTATATAAAGCGTCTTGAAAGCCTTGAGGAGATTGCCGTTTCTTTTGAAGGAGTGGAAAAAGCATTTGCCGTTCAGGCAGGAAGGGAACTCAGAATCCTTGTAAATGCCGATACGGTGACCGATGACAATGCCAAGGAAATTGCAAGGGGTATTGCAGGCAGAATTGAAGCTGAATTGAGATATCCCGGTCGAATCAAAGTAACGATTATCCGTGAGATGCGTGCAGTTGAGTATGCCCGCTGATACAATTAGAACCCTGTTGCTCGGAGATGTTTACGGTGATTCGGGCTGCAGGGTAATTTTTTATAAACTTGCATCTGTTGTCAAAAAGTACAAGGCGGATCGTGTTGTTTTGAATATTGAAAATGCATACAACGGTTTCGGCTTGTCTGTAGAAAATCTCAATATGTTTTTGGGACTCGGAATTGATGCCATGACGAGCGGTAATCATATCTGGCAGCAGAACGAGATATTACCTTATCTTGACAGTGAGCCTAAGTTACTCAGACCCGCTAACTACGGAAACAGCGTTCAAGGACACGGTTATGTCCTTGTGAACGGCATAGGTGTTGTGAATGTGCAGGGAAGACTCAATATGCCGGCTACGGAAGATCCTTTCCGTTGGGCATCTGAATGTGTCCGCAAGTTGAAAGCGGAAACAAAAACTGTATTTGTTGACATTCACGCTGAAAGTGCAGAAGAGAAAGAGGCTTTGGGCGTTTTTCTTGACGGAGAAGTTACAGCAGTGGTCGGTACCCATACACACGTTCAAACCGCAGATGAAAGGATACTTGAAAAGGGGACTGCATACATCAGTGATTTGGGATTTTGCGGTCCGTCTGACAGCATAATCGGCTGTGATGAAGAAACTGCGTTTAAAAGACAACTCACACAGATGCCTATACGGGCACGTTCTGCGGAAGGTGAGGCTGTAATATGCGGAGTATGTGTTGTTTCCGACATTCACAGTGGAAAAGCACTGAGCATTGAAAGGTTTGTCTCCAGATGACCAAAATTCCGGTAATACGTCTTCTTGCAGAGCAAAATCCTTCACTTGACAAGGATTCGTCGTATGCTTTGGTCAGTTGCCGTAATGTCTATGTGAACGGGGAACTTTGTACCGATCCCAAAGCTTTATTTGACAGAAACGCATCCGTGGAAATTATCTATCCTAAATATGTTTCACGCGGAGGTTTAAAACTTGAAAAGGCTTTGGATTTCTTTGAACTTGATGTGAACGGAAAGACTGTACTTGATGCAGGATCTTCAACGGGAGGATTTACCGATTGTCTTCTCCAACGCGGTGCCGTATGTGTTCATTGCGTTGACGTAGGATACAATCTTCTTGATTTCAAAATACGAAATGACAGCAGGACTGTTGTCCATGAAAAAACCAACATAATGGGGGTTGAAAATTTAAATCCGGTACCTGATATTGCGGTTTGTGACCTTTCATTTCGTTCAATACGCGGAGCTGCTTCACATATTCTTAATCTCACTTCAAAAAGAGTTTTGATTGCTCTTATAAAGCCACAGTTTGAGGTTCCCAGATGGCAGGAAAATTTCTGCGGAGTTGTTGAGGACGAGATTCTTATGAAGGACACCATGACAAATGTGTTTTCAATATTGAAAGATGAACATACCGGGATTGAAAACGTTGTAATGTCTCCGATAAAAGGTCACAAAGGGAATACTGAATTTCTTGTTATGTTGAAGGATGTATCGGAAAAGTCGCTTTCATCAGATGAATTTCTGACGCTATGCGGAATCAACTGATGGGATTTCCGTTTTCAAGAATTACTATATTTCTTATTGAATTATCAAGAAGTTGCACGGTTTTCAGTATCTGTAGCCGCGCAATGTCTTTTACATTTGTGCCCAAACCCTCTGCGGCAACAGCAAAATACGGGGTAACATCAACAAAAACGGTTGAACCGGAAACAGAAATTCCTCTGAGTTTTGTTGCTCCGGATATGAATGAAATTGCTCCGTCTCCAAGTGCTTGATCAGTAGGACCTGCAAACAACCCCTCAATTGCATCATGAAACTCTGTGGCGCCTGTCTTTTGTATATGTACTTTATACGGGACAAATGATACGTTTCCGGTTCTGTTTGATTGTGCAAAATAGACTGTCACATCACAACTTTGCGCATCTCCTCTGATTTTTGCAGTATTGCTGATTATATTGAAAGCATCTGTTTCCTGCAGTGTCGTTTTGATTTTAGGCAGGGAAACAATTACCGTCAGTGTTGAGAACACAACCCATGCTGCAAGTATGTACACAACAGGCTTGCCTGTCACCATGATTTTGTGTTTTCGTCTCCGTTCCGGTTGGTAATATTCATCCTGATAATCTTCAATCATGATTTAATGATAACAGAGTAGAGGAAATTTGAAAATTGCCTGCAACAACCTGAAAAGTTCCTGAAAAATGAATACTGACAATGAGTGAAAATTATGTGATAATCAAATCTATGAGCAAAGTCAGAAGATTCATTTTCATTTTAACTATATATGTTGTATGCTGTTTTGCCGTATATGCAGCACAGTTCCATACCGTGCCGATAGAACACGAGGTTTATCGTCTTTTGGAAACTGCGGAAATAAGAGGTCTTATAGGACATCTCAGCAATGTCAAACCGTATAATGTTGATCAGGTTAACCGGTATTTGCAGGAGTTGCTTTCGTGTGACATTTCCGATATTGACAGGGAAACTGTTACAAGAATTCAAAATGAGCTGATGCGTATGTACGGCAGGGAAGGAACCGAGGGACAAGGTTTTTTCAAAAACGGATTTTACAGGACAAACTCAAAAAACGGTGCATTTACATTTCAGATCGGTATAAAGGCTGTTCTTAATGAAAAACTCGGCATTACAATTCCTGATAAGGAAAAAGTTCTGGATTTGAGGAACAAGGGTATACTGTATGTTTCCGGAGACATAGGAAATCATGTTTCATACGATATGAACATCGGCCTTATGGTTGACATGCTTGATTCAAGAGCATATTTTACAAATGATTTCTTTTTGGAGGCAGAAGGACAGTACCTTATCGGTCTTCCGAAGTCTGAAGGCAATGTAAGTGATTTGCCGGAAGAAAAAAGGCACGCTTACATCGGATTTTATTCACGTCCGGAAATAAATGCATCTTTTTTTGATTCAAAACTTACTTTCAGTTTAGGTAATTACCAGAGGGATTGGGGGCATGGCAAAAATAACTTTCAGCTTTCCGGTTCCGCACAGCCTTTTGTGGCTCTTGAGATGGGAGTAAATCCTATAAGCTGGTTTAAGTTCAATTGGCTTACAGGTTCACTTGCATCGTTTGATGATATCAGGATAAACGGTGTTCCATTGATTTCTGATGACTACCATGAGGTAAAATATCACAGCAATATCAGCATGCAGAGACTGGAATTCAGTTTTAAAATTTTTAAATTTGCATTGCATGAAACAGTAGTGTACAGAAAGCGTTTTGAACCGATGTACTTACTTCCCATAGGTGTGTACTGGTTCTCTCAGAATGCTGCAGGAGATCTTGATGACCTTGTAGGAGGTTTTGATTTTTCTTTCCTGATAAAAAATGTGGGTGAAATATATGCAGGGCTCACCATAGATGAATTTACGGCAAAACTCAGCCCCAAAGCCATTATAAAAGATCCGCGAAACATAATGGCTTTTCAACTCGGTTTTAAGGGCAATTCTTCTTTCGGTTCTTTCGGACAGTTCCGTCTTCAGTATACATACGTTCCGCCGTTCTTCGGTTCTCACGGTACGCGAAATTACCTTAACAATCAGGATTACTGTGCTGCATACGTAAATAAAGGTCAGACACTTTCCTATCCCATGTTCCCTGATTCAATGGAATTCCTGATAGGATATGCAATGAATATGAAACGCGGGTGGTCTTTGGATATTCTCATAAAGGATCAGGTAAGAAGTGCGCAGTATGCAGGATTTGAACATGATAAAAGCGGTGAGCCGACGAGGCAAACATTAGGTCTTATTCAACAGACGGATCTTGTGTATGATGTTTATGTTGATGGTCATTATTCAGACAAAAATTTCTTCAAAAATATTTGGGAAAATCTTTTCAGTGTCGGGGTCACAGCAACCAAGCATTTTGAAGGATTCCCGATTGAACTTTCAGCCGGATTTAACGTAATGGTTGATTGGAGAAGAGATTACGAAGTAAAGAGAAAAGATATAACTTCATCAGGTGTAACATACAAAGGAATCAATACGGGAAGTGAAACATCCTATGGCAGCTGGAATCCTCCGATAATAACACCGATTCTGGCATTGAAGTGTAAAATTTATTTTTGAGAGCCAATTTCAAAGTTAAGCTTTTATCAGTAAAGGCAAGTTCAGAATTCATGAATGGAATTTTGCAATCGGCTCTTGATTTGTACTGTGTTTATACGAAATGTTTGCGTTCAATGTTTTGTTTGACGGTTTTGCTTAATGTCGGTATAATCGCACTTGATGTCCGGTGCCAGAAAAAAAGAAAAGACATTTGAAAGATTTCAGTTTAAGAGCCGTGTAATAATGGACACTGTCGCAATTCTGTTTGCGTGGTTTTTTTCATACTATGTGAGATTTTTTGTGTTTTCCAGCGGCAATACGGATTATCTGTACGGTTTTTTCTATCTTTCTGCTTTGGCACTTGTTTCAGGTTACCTTTTTTTGTATTCATACAGGCTGTACGATTCAGATATAGTAAGTAACTGGAGGCGTGAAGTTGAGCGTCTTGCTCGTGTTTCGCTGTCTGAGTTTCTGTTTTTTGTTTTTTTCTACTACTACGTGCTGGATAAACGGGTAAGTAGGGTACATCTTGCACTTTATTTTGTGATGGTATTCCTGTTTCTGGTCTTCGGAAGATATTTTGTGAATGTTCTTTGTGCCAAGAGGATAAGAGAGGGAAAATTCAAACAGAGGGTTTTGCTTGTAGGTTACGGTGACAGGCTGAGGGAATACTGTAGGATTACCAAGAAGGATGACGGTACAAGCCGTCTTGTTGTTGCCGGTCAATATCTCCATTATGGAAATACAATCAGTCAGGTTGCTCCGATAAGGGCTCATTCCATTGCGGAAGCTGTAGAAATTACCGATGCAGATGTTGTTGTAATTTCATTTCCGCATGAAATGAAGAACATAGAGTATGACTGTATTGATCAGGGAATGGAACTTTTTCATTGCAGAGTCTTTACTTTGCCGGGTATTCCCAAGTCTTATGTGGGAAGTGTCGTGTCAGATTTCCACGGTATTCCCACTCTGCAGATTAATGCAAAGTTTATGACTTCAAGTAAGCTCTTTTTCAAACGGTCTTTTGATATTGTCAGTTGTACCGCCGCTGTGATTCTTCTGTCACCTCTCTATCTTTTTATTGCAATGCTCGTCAAACTTTCATCTCCGGGTCCCGTGTTTTTCAAACAGAAGAGAGTTACCAAAGACGGAAAGGTTTTTGAAATGCTTAAATTCAGGTCAATGAGAAATGATATGCCTGAAGGAGAAGTACATTGGACCGAGGAAAACGATCCGAGAGTTACAAAGATAGGTAAAATATTGAGGAAGACAAGTCTTGATGAAATACCTCAGTTTTTTAATGTGATTGCAGGTACGATGAGTCTTATTGGCCCAAGACCGGAACGTCCGGAACTTGAAGACAGATTTAATAAATATATTCCCGGATACGCAATGAGACATAGGATGAAGGCCGGAATTTCCGGATGGGCTCAGGTGAACGGATTGCGGGGTAACACTTCTTTGGAAAAACGGATTGACTATGATCTTTACTATGTAAGAAACTGGTCTTTGTGGTTTGATATGAGAATTGTTATCCTGACTTTCTTCAAAGGTTTTGTAAATAAAAACGCTTACTGATA
>JAKSPF010000040.1 GCA_024405065.1 Sphaerochaetaceae bacterium
TTTTTTTTTTTTTTTAATTGTCAATCACAACCTTTACCGCATCAAGAACAGCCATAATGCGTTTTGCACGCCGGTTGAGATCCTCACGGACACAGAATTCCATCAGTGAGTAGTCAACAACCGATTCAACTTTTGCAACGCCCACCCTACCCACGAAATCACGCATTGACTCCGGAGAATAACCTCTTCGCCTTATTCCGCTTATAGTAGGCATTCTGGGATCATCCCAACCCGATACAATACCCATGTTCACAAGTTGCAGGAGTTTCCTTTTGCTCATCACAAGATAATTGATGTTGAGTCTTGCAAACTCATACTGATGAGGTGCATGATCAATATTATCAATGGAGCAAGCCCAATCGTACGCAGGACGATGGTCTTCAAATTCCAAAGTACATATTGAATGCGTTATCCCCTCAATGGCATCACTTATGGGATGAGTAAAATCATACATAGGATAAACACACCACTTGTTTCCGGTTCTGGGATGCTCTGCAAACTTGATACGGTAAAGTGCAGGATCTCTCATATTGATATTGGGAGAAGCCATGTCAAGCTTTGCTCTGAGAAGATAACTGCCCTCAGGATACTTACCCTGTCCCATTTCCTCAAACAATCGCAGATTTTCCTCTATACTGCGGTCACGATCAGGACTGTTCTTTCCGGGTTCTGTAAGAGTACCTCTGTTTTCCTTAACCTGCTCAGGAGTCTGACTGTCAACGTACGCAAGTCCCCTGCGTATCAGATCAACAGCAATCCCGTGCAATCTGTCATAGTAATCAGACGCATAATATTCATTATTTCCCCAGTCAAAACCCAGCCAACGTATATCACTCTTTATGGAGTCAATATACTCCATATCCTCTTTTGCCGGATTGGTATCGTCAAGCCTCAGATGACAGACCCCGCCATATTTCTGCGCAAGCCCGAAATTAAGACAAATGCTTTTTATATGACCGATATGCAGATAACCGTTGGGTTCCGGCGGAAAGCGGGTAACAATTTTATTTTCCGGTACCCGCCCGTGCGCCAAATCATCCTCAATTATCTTCTCTATAAAATTCTTTACTTCTGAGTCACAATCATCCATACAGCATTACTTCCTCAGAAAGCCAAACCTGCGGAAATATTGACCGGATTAATCATATATTCCTTATCAAGTCTGTAGTGACCTCTTGCAAAGATACCGAGCTTGAACATAGGACTGAGCCAGAAAGAGAAACCCGCCCGCGCATCAAGTGCAAATGACGTAACACTGTTTCTTCCGAATACAACACCGGGACCGATTGAAATATCAACCGACATGAAATCAGCAACGAATATATGACCGTTTGCATTGACAAACAAAGATCTGTCAATACGTTTAGTATCAGGATCAACCCACAACCTGTACGTATCAAACTCAAACGAAAGTCCGAACGGTTTTGCAAATCTGTACTCATACCCAAGACCTGTCGTAAGAGCAAATTTTTTGGTATCCATGTCTGCAACTTTGTATTTCCAACCACCGATATAAGCACTGAACAAATGATGCTTAAAGGAATCCGTCACCGGAGGAGTCTCTATGGAAATACCCTCACTTACAGGAGCAACTACCTCCGTTTGAACAGCTGCAACTTCTTCCTGTACAGGTTCTTCTGCAACTTTCTCAACAGGAGCGGCTTCCTCCGGAATTTCTTCAGGAACCGTCTCCTCAACAGGCTCTTCATTTTTCACTGTTTCAAAATAAATTGTAGGCTTCACAGGCTCAGCACCCGTCACACGCGGTATGGGTTCAACATACTCAGGTTCCGGCTCAACCTCTTCTATCACACCGATTCTTGCAAAATCCTCAGTAACAACTTCCTCGTGAACAGGTTCAGGTTCAGCAACAACTTCTTCATGAACGGGTTCCGGTTCAGCAACAACTTCCTCATGAACAGGTTCAGGCTCAACAACCGGCTCTTCATAGTAGTAATACGGTACAAGCTCTTCCTCCGGTTCCTTTACAGGCTCCGGTTTTACAGGTTCAGGTTTTACCGGTTCAAATACAACAACAGGTTCGGGCTTAACAACCTCAGCAACAGGCTCAGGCTCAGGTACAACAACTATTACCGGTTCGGGTTCAACAACCTTGGCAACAGGCTCAGGCTCCTGAACGACTTCAGGTTCCTTTGGTTTAATCACCGGCTCAGGCACAACTGTTTCGGGAACAGCAACAATATCGGAGTAAACAGGAGCGGCACTCTTTTTTCCGAACAGCTCAAGAACTCTGTCCTTAACAATGACAGTCCCCCTTTCTACAAGACCGCCGAAGGATTTAAGCCAATCCCATGCAACAGAACAACCTCTGCCAAGAGCAGGAACACACTTTTCACTCCACCATGTTCCCACTCCGCCAAGTGCCTTCTTAACAGCCGGAGCACACTTCCTGTTCCACCAGTTTTTGAAATCGGCAAAACCCTTTTTCAATGAAGGAGACACTTTTGCCTGCCACCATGAAGCAACCTTGTCAAAACCGTTCTTTGCAACAGCACCGACTTTGCCACACCAGTCTTTAAACGCATTAAGTCCGGTTTTCTTTGCAGACGGATCACTTCTGCGTTCCGCACTTTCAGAAACCTGAGACTTTCCTACTGAACTTTCTGAACCGCTACCTTTTCCGACACCCCCGCTTACAGTAGCAGCAACTGAATCCATAACATTCCTTGCCGGTTCGTAATAATTGTAAGCGGCATACCCCGATGCACCGAGAATAACGGCAACAATAAGAGCAACAAGCCACCCGTTGACAGGTTTCTTTTCCTTTTTCACATCTGGCTCCTTTTGATCCTTCGGCTGTGAAGCAGGTTTCTTCGTGTCTTCAGCACCGGGAACTCCGTGTTTCTCTATGTATTTGAGAAACCTCAGGTAATTTTTTGCTTCCGGCACAGAAATATTGACGTGAACCTCATCATCAAATCTCTGAGTCTTTCTGTAATTCACCGGAGCATTTTTTTCAACACCAAGCAGAAAACTTGCAGTATCGGACGCTCCCTCCAGAGCCTTTCCCTTTGCAAGACTGTAATCCATCTGCTTCATGATTTTCTGTATTTCATCTTTCTTTTTGGCAATTTCTGCAGCAACAACGGCAGATTGACTCGGAGATTCCGCAATGTCACCCCTGTAATCAAATCTGGGAGAACTGTCTTTTTCCGCAAGTTCCGCTCCTTTTGTCTTGCGTATGACTTTTATGTCTTCCCTCAGTTTTCCGACCTGCTCAAGCAAAGAATCGTACTTTTCCCGTTCAACATCCGCAAAACCCGATTTTTGTTTTGCAAACGCATCCAACGAATCAACTGAGTTGACTAGCGGAAATCTGTAGTCCTTACTGTACTTTTCATAAATTTTTCTTGTGATTTTTCTGGTCAGAAACATATCGGCCTAATTCTCCTTGTTCAGTTGCCTCTATCTAAAAATCAATATCATCTGTCCTTTCTTCTTCCGGAACGCTCATCCGTCCAAAAGAAATCAGGATTGTCATCTCTGTTTCTTGAAGGTTTGAAAACATCATACCCATACGGTTTCTGTTTATCCCTCCGTCTGTCATTTCCTCTGTCAGAGAAACGATTCCTCACACGCTCCCCTGAATTTTGCGAAGATCCGGAAAATCTTTCAAAATCCCTTTTCCTCTCTCCGTCTGCCATCCTCTCATATTCACGGTACCGTCTGTCTCTATCGCGATAGCCGTATTGATCGGAACCTCTGCCACGACTTGCAGACTCACGACCGTAACCGTGCTCATTCATGCGTTCCCGACCTGCAGTGTAATTTCTCCTTCTTGAGAAAGAATCACCGGATCTTTCCTCAGTACGCCGCTCTTCTGACGGATATCTGCCACGCCTGTCATAGCCCCCTTTATCCGAAGACCTGTCTGAAAAACTCCTTCTGCCACGAACGGTTTTTGACGCATCTGATCTTCTCTTTTCCCTGCTCCAATCAAGTGACAGTGCCTTATCATCAAACGTCATTACCCAACTCCTGACAGTACCCGAAGGTCTTTTGGAAAAACCGTCAGCGTGAAACAGAGCGGTTGTTTCCTTTATTTTAAATCCCCTGAGGGATCTTTTATCCATCCTGAAATCACCGAGGTTGACCGAGAAAAAAATAAAACCGTTTTTTCTCAAAACACCGGCAAGCAGTTTAATCCACTTAACCCAGTCACGTTGCACATCAAAGTCATGCTCCATGCGGTGACTGTTGGAAAAACAGGGCGGATCAAAGATGATTATATCATATTGACAACCGTTGTGCGATATTTCTGTTAAAAATTTCATTGCCTCTTTACAGACACACGGGTAAGAGTCACCGAAAAAGCCGTTTTTTTCAAGATTATCCTTTGCCCATGCGGTGTAAGTTGATGACATATCAACCGAGGTAACCGTTCTGGCACCTCCTGCTGCAGCATATACACTGAACGCCCCGGTGTATGAAAAAAGGTTCAGAACATCACAACCGGAACTTGCTTCCATTACCATACGTCTTGCATTCACGGAATCAAGAAACAGTCCGGTATCGGCATAAGTAGTCAGGTTGCACGTAAATTTCAAACCGTTTTCACGGACATCTGCATAAACAGCCTCTGCATCGCTTTTCTGATGTTGTTCTCGGTGTTCCCTCTTTTTCCTGCCCGTCACGACAATTTTGTCAGATTCAATATATGCAAGTCTGTGAACTGCATCTTTGCACGATTCCAGATCTGCGGGAGCAAGTAACCCGTCTGAATAATCGGTGATTTTTGCAAATTTACCGTACAGGTCAACGGTAACCGGAAACACCTGAAGATTTCTGTCATAAATGCGCATACAATCCGTACCGGATGCCAACATCCGGGAACGCATGGACTGTGCGTTCTTTTTTATGAGTTTTTCAAAGTCTTTCTTTTCTATGACAGTTGCCATTTTCGGTGATTATATATGTATAAGTAAAAAAATAAAAGTAGTAACGCTCTTGATAAAATGTTAGAATTGTTTTTGAGTTTTGGAAAAACAAAAGGAGACGGACAATGGGAGCTTTTCATGCGTATGACATACGCGGAGTGTACAATCAGGATTTTGACGCAGAAACCGCATACAAAGTAGGTTTCTTTCTTACAAAACTTATTCCGAGCAAATACATAGTTGTGGGCAGAGATATAAGGCTTTCAAGTGATGAAATCTTCAGTAATCTTACGAAAGGAATAAACGATGCCGGTGTTGATGTGTGGGACATAGGTCTTGCAACCACACCTCTTGTCTATTTTGCCACGGTAGAACTTGACGCAGATGCATCTGTTCAGATTACCGCAAGTCATAATCCCAAACAGTACAACGGGATGAAAATATCCCGTAAAAAAGCGATACCTGTAGGAGGAGACAGCGGTCTGAAGGAACTTGAGCAACTTGTCAACACCGAGACAGTTGTACCGGTGTCGCCGGAAAAACGCGGAAAAATCGTCAAAAAGGATATCTATGACAAATACGTTGAGTTCCAGAAAAAGTATCTTCCAGACCTTTCGGAACTTAATCTGACAATTGATTGTTCAAACGGAATGAGCGCATTGTTTGCCCACAGAATATTCTCCGATGCAGAGAATATTCACTACATCAACGACAATCTTGACGGCAGTTTTCCGAACCATGAACCGAACCCTCTTGAAGAAAAGAACTGCAGACAGCTTGAAGAAGCAGTGCTGAAAAACGGTTCTGACTGCGGGATAATATTTGACGGAGATGCAGACCGGGTGATTTTTGTTGATGAAAAAGGTCGCTTCATACAGCCGGATTTCACCACATCAATCATAGGTGACTACTATCTTGAAAGGGAAAAAGGCTCAATTTATGTTGACGTAAGAACAAGCCGTTCAACAACCGAATACCTTGAGAAACGCGGTGCAACCGAGGTTATTATATGGAAAGTCGGTCACGCTTTCGCAAAAACCAAGATAAGAGAAAAAGGATGTATATTCGGCGGAGAACTTGCCGGACATTACTATTTCAGAGATTTTCATTTCTGCGACAGCGGTATTTTTTCATCGCTCCTTGTTCTTCAGACAGTCCTCAAACTGAAAAAAGAGGGATTGTCACTCGGCTCGTTCATTGACAAACTTGTTGTATATGCAAACAGCGGAGAGATAAATTTCAGACTTGACAGAAAAGATGAGTGTATTGAAGAAATCAGGCGTGTGTATTCAAGCAGAAAACCTGACAGAATCCTTGATTTTGACGGTTACAGAATAGAATTTCCGTCGTGGTGGTTCAGTGTAAGAAAATCAAACACAGAGCCGTATTTGAGACTTATTGTTGAGGCAGCAACAAAAGAAGAACTTGATACACGCATGGCTGAACTGAAGGCAATTATCGCTCAATTCAGCTGATGCTGTCTTTTCATAGCACCATGACCTCTATGTAATATAATCCGAGTTCGTTCTTCACTGGGCTTGGTTTTGCAGGTTGCCTTGGTATACTCGCAAAAAGTGCAAACGTTCTTACATAAACAACAAAAGAGAATGTTTGTTCTTTTCAAATTAACATTTTTTGTATATGATGCAACTATGCAAGAACAGACATTGGATCAGTTATCTGCGTCAATGCAGAGAAAAACAAACAATCTACCGGACAGAATAAGTCTCTTCACTACTGAATACGGACAATTACCGCAAACGGTGATTGTCACCGGTTTACGAGGTATCGGTAAATCTACTTTTTTGCTTTATCACGCCAGAAACTCAGGAAAAAGGATTATGTATCTTTCAGCAGACAGTCCGCTTATCAGTTCTGAACCTTTATACTCCGTTGTTTCTTTCATTTTTTCGCAAGGGTATGAAGGAGTCATTGTAGATGAAGTACATTACGCCAAAGACTGGGCTGTTCACTTAAAAGCCCTTCACGATGATTATCCTGACAGAATTATCTGGGCATCAGATTCCTCCTCACTGATATTAAGGCAAGGGAACGCAGATCTCTCAAGACGATTTGTGAAGATAAACATGCCCTTAATGTCATTCAGAGAATTTTTATTTCTTGAAAGCGGTAAAGTGTATGAAAAATACACGTTCGGAAATCCGGATATTCCGCTGAAACCGGATGCGGACTTGCTTAATTTTTTTCATAAGTATCGGAAGTACGGAACACGACCTTTTTATCAGGAAGGTGATTACAGCGACAGATTACTGGCTTTGCTTGATAAAACCCTTAACTCCGATGTTCCTTTCTTTGTTCCGATGATTACCGCAGACAATCTGAGACTGATGTCTTCTGTAATCGGTACTCTTGCCTATGCACCGGTTCCGAGATTGCAGGTAAGATCTCTTTGTGCAGATTGGAACATATCCGCAGACAAGCTCTACCAACTGCTGAATGTTATGGAATCGGTAGGAATTTTAACGATTGTAAGATATGAAAACGATACAAAGGCAAATACTGCGGGTGCAAAACTTCTGATTGCAGACCCGTGCCTGTACACTGTGCTGTCAGGAAACAGGGGCTCACAGAGAGAGGCTCTTGTTGTTTCCATGTTGAAACAGAGCGGTTACGAAGTAACAGCATCAAAAGATGAGACATCGGGAGATTATGTAATAAAGAAACAATTCACTGAAAAAAAATACAGAATTGAAATCGGAGGCAGAAATAAAAATATCAAACAATCGGACTATGTCATAAGAGACGATACAGACTATCCGTCAGAACATTCAATTCCACTGTGGCTTATCTGTATGCTCTGAAACACCCCGCCGGAAATTAAAAAAACAAATCTACTGAAGAAAATTTTTCCTTACTTTTATTGTTTTTTTTCAATAGCACCCAACACTGCTTCAACCTGAGCAACAAGGACATCTTTGTCGGGAATAATATATGTGTATTTTGACGCAAAAATCGTATTGTTAATTCCTCCAAGTGCATATTCAACACTTGTACTGTCTTTATCCGTACAAAGAATAATACCAATCGGCGGATTGTCGTCTTCTTCATTAACTTCTATAGCATAATAATTGAGATATGCATTCAGCTGTCCGACCGCTGCAGGCATCAGTTTCTTTGTTTTAAGTTCTATCAAAACATAAGACTTGAGAATCTTGTTGTAAAACACCATATCAACATAGTAATGAACATTTCCGATAGTAACCCTCTGCTGTGTGCCTACAAACATAAAACCTTTTCCAAGTTCAAGCAGGAATTTCTCAAGATGCAAAAGAAGTGCTTTTTCAAGATCACTTTCAAGAACAGGCTTTTCTTCAGGTATACCCAAAAATTCAAAGACATACGGATCTTTCATAATGTCTTGCGGCGTTGTAATTTCGTTTCCTTTTGTGGCAAGTTCAAGCACCTTTTCCTTATTCACCTTGCCTGAAGACAGGAGCAGTCTTTCAAACAACGAAGAATCCATCTGCCTTCTGAGTTCTCTTACCGACCAACCGGAATTTACACACTCTTTTTCATAGAAACTTCTTTTGTCCTTATCTGAAATTGATAATAGCTCACAGTAATGAGACCATGTCAATTTAACAGACACTGTCTGTTGAATTTGATACTCAAGATAAAATCGTCTCATAAACTGAATATTTGCAACAGAAAATCCTTTACCGAATTCATGCATCAAGCGTTTGGAAAGTACCAATAACGTTTGTTTCCCATATTCGGCGCGCTCATTGTTATCCTGTTCATGTTCAACTATAACACGACCGATTTCCCAATATGACTGCAGCAGTGCAGAATTCACCTCATGAACCACATGGTTTCTGGCTTCACTCAATATCTGTTTGATTTCCGAAATCATAGAATCGGAAATAAGATTTCTTTCATCCATACGCTACCTCATTTGGATTGTACCACAAATATTCCTTTATCATCATACATGGATTCTTTATTTTCACATCCGCATATTGGGAATATTTTGCTGAAACAGAGCGGTTACGAAGTAGTAGTTTATCTGTATGCTATGAAACATCACGCTGCAAATTCCAAAAACGGATTTTCAAAGCAACCTTCAAAACTCGCTTCATTAGTTTTCAATTTTATACAGAGGAAGGCTAATACTGTTGTCTGCTTCAAATGAAATTCTCAGAGCAACACAATCCGGCGATTTTTCTTCATCATCATCCGAAATATTGTAACAAACAACTGATTCAAATTTTTCTTTGCTGACAATGTAGTTTGATTTGCAATCAATATATTCAACAAAAAGCTTTTTCTTTCCGTTGCTCAACACACCTCTTTTATAATCGGACACACCTCTTTCATAATCGGACACACCTTCAATCTCATGTGTATCCAAATAATTTTTGTACTGTTTCGGAACAAGCAGAGTACTTCCGTTAATAAGTTCTTCACGCCTTATCAAATCCGATATGGATTTGACACTGATTAATTCTATGTTCGGTAAATATGGCAGTTTATCAACCAG
>JAKSPF010000041.1 GCA_024405065.1 Sphaerochaetaceae bacterium
TGTTACCCGCTATCTTGCAAGTACTACTGATGGTGCAAATTTTACAGTTTACGAAGGCAGTGGCGTGACAACTTCAGTACGTGTTGAGAGACCATCTATGGGAGACGACAAGTATTACCATGGTTATTTTGACGGGCTTGGTGCCGGTATTAAGTGGAAAACGGAAAATTATGACGGAAAATTCTGTACAACCGACAAAATTTACATCGTGAAGCTGGATACTGACGGTAAGACAGTTTCTGCGTCAAAGAAAATTTCAGACATAATCGGAGCGATACGTTCTGATGATGCGGGTAAAACAAAGAATCTCGGGACGAATGTGATATGATGAAGAAACTGATTTGTTTGGCCGTAGGGCTGGCATGTCTGTTTTCTCTGAATGCGGTGACCGCTGATGAGCTGCAGGAGCTGCTCATGATATCCAATGCAGGTATAAACAACGCAAGAGAGGAGCTTCTCAAAGCACAGCTTGACCTGAAAGATGCAAAGGCGGATTTCGCTCCGAAAATAGATATGCTGCTTACAGGTTCGTACCTTCCGAATCCTGTAGACCCGATTTACCTTAACCCGGGAGACTATCTTTCAATCCCCGAAATCACCTATCCCAGTCAGTATCTGGAGGTGTTCAAGGGACAGGAAAAGTCATTCTACCTGTTTTCTCTTTCATTGGTTCAGCCCATATTCACTTGGGGTAAGCTGATAAAACAGGACAAGATATACACCGAGGTCTGCAATATAAGAACTTTACAGTTGCAGGATGCTCAGGATAAGGCACTGACAGAGTTGAAGACACGTCTTGTTGCTCTTGAATATCTGAAGCAGATAAGCGGAATACTGGAGGAGCAGACAAAACTTGCAGACCGTCTTGTAGAACTTGCAGACAGCGGATACAGACACGGGGTGATGATAAAGACGGAAGCTATGGATGCACATGTGAAAGCCGGACAGGTGGGAACTGCACAGGCTCAGGTGAATTCGCAGATAAAAATACAGGAAACTGCCGTGGCAAATCTCTGCGGACTTGAAGAGTTTGATTCTGCGGAACTGGAACCTGTTGATTTGGAAGAAACCTCTGAACTTGCGGAAAAGATACTTTCCTTCTCTCAGGATTCTCTTGTTACCATGAGTCTTGCCGATTCCAGAACCAATATGGCAATGCTTTCTTCTCTGGTAGAGATTGCGGATCTGACAAAAGGTGTAGCCAGTGCATCTGTCAACTGGAAACCGAATGTTGCCCTGATGGCAGGAATTTCTTACGGCGGAAGCCGATTTCCTCTGATTGAAACGGACTGGACTCGCAAGGACAGATGGAGCGCCAGAATTTCCGTGGCAATACAGGACACCCTTTTTGACGGCGGAAAAGCAATAAGGGACGTGAAGAGAAAGGCAAGTGAACTTGCGCAGAAGTCAATTGACAGAGAAGATGCAAGACATCAGATAAGACAGTCTGTTGTGGAAAACTACACCAATCTTGAATACTACCGTTCTGATTTGGCTTACAGACTTTCCGTTGAGGAACAGAAACGGGCACAGGTTGATGTGAAGAAAGATCTGCTTGATACCGGATACAAGAGTGAGGCTGAGTATCTGCAGACCCTGATAGACATGAATACTGCGCAGATAGAGGCAATTCAGGACAAGCTGAATATGGCTACCTGTGTCAACACTTTGTCGTATCTTTCAGGTCTTGACTGATTTACGCAGAAAACTTACTTGAGGAGTTAGAAATATGAAGATAACAAATAAATTCAGAGACAATCTGAAAGAGGCTCTTGCAAAAAGTGCGCATTACAGAAGTCTTTCAAAAGAAGAAAAAAATAAGTTCAGAGAGGAACTCAGAAACGATATTCACGCAAGAATGCGTCAGCATTCAAAGTTGCATTCCGGTTTTTTAAGGTATCTTGCACTTGTTATATTTGCGCTTGCATCGTTTTTCGGTCTCAGAGCCTTTTTCCTGAGCCGCAAGCCTGTTGAGTACGTTTCTCCGGAACCTCCTGTAAGTGTGGAAAAACCGGTTATCAGATCTCTTCAGAAGAGCATTGCAATAAATGCGTATGTTGAAGCGGATGCCATGATACCTGTTGTTCCTCTTGTTGCCGGAAATCTTACGGAGTACTATGCTCAGGCAGGAATGGAAGTTCACGAGGGAGATTTGCTTGCTGTTGTTGATCCGGAACCTTACAGGCTTCAGATGGCACAGGCGGAAGCGGCATACTTGGGTTATGAAAACACTTTCAGCAGAATAGAGAAGCTTTATGAATCAAAAGCAGTATCACATCAGGATTACGATACAGTGAAGGCTCAGAGAGATGCCTATAAAGCACAGTGGGAACTTGCAAAGATGCAGCTTGGATATTCTGATGTTACCGCAACTGTTGACGGAACAATTCTGATTGCACCTCAGGCAAAAGGCTCGGCAGTGAACAGTACAATGCCCGTTGCGGTTCTTGCGGATCTTGACAACCTTGTTGTGAAGGTTCAGGTTCCGGAGAAGTATTTTACCGTATTCATGAACGGGGCAGCAGGGCTGAAAGCGGAAATAACCAGACCCGGAAGTGATGGAGTCAGTGAGGAAATCACAGTACCGGCACAGTTCAAATCAATTGCGCCTTATGTGAATGCTACGGCAAAAACCTTTGAAGTGACTCTTTCTCTGAAGAATGAATCACGCAATTTCCGTCCGGGAATGTTTGTCAAGGCAAAAATAATGTATGACATTCTTGAAGGTGTTCCTACTATGACTCAGAAGGCAAAGAAAAATGACGGTTCGGTCTATATCTACGATCCGCAGACCAGAAAAGTGTCATGGATTGAAAGTGTGGATCTCAGCCAGAATGATGATTACTTTGAAGTTCCGAGCAACCTTGCCTACACATATTTTGTAACAACCGGACAGGGGAATCTCTTTGACGGTCAGACGGTCAATGCCGAGAATATCTGAGGAATCCGAGACATGAAATTATCAAGAATAGGTGTTCAGAAACCGGTTGCGGTCGGCATAATACTAATTGCCGTCATTGCATTCGGTATATATTCACTCAGCGGGACAAATACTGAGTTCATTGCTGATATTTCCTCTCCGCAGATCATTGTTGTGACGATTTATCCGGGCGCATCTGCAGAAGATGTTGAAAAAGATGTTGTCAAGATAATGGAGGACAACTTTGTCACAATACCGAACATAAAGGGAATTGACTCCACATGTACCAATTCACTGGGAACGGTGAATATCACTTTCAAGGACGGTATTGACCCTTATGATCAGCTCGGTGAAGTGAGAAACAGAATCAGTGATATGGAAGCGGATCTTCCGGATAACCTGCAGGGCCGTCCTGAAGCAATGGTCGGCGGTATTGAGATGATTCCCATTGTCTCCTTCACGGTAGAAGGCGGTACTGATGTTCTTGCACTTACGGACTACGTTGAAGATACTCTCAAGCCCAGAATCACCAAAGTTGCCGGTGTTTCAAGCGTTGATATCTACGGAGGTGAAAATCTCAGAGTCAACGTGAAGCTTCGTCTTGATGACCTTGCGGCAAAAGGTGTTGCGCCGCTGACGGTGTACCAGCTCCTCAGTTACAGTAACGTTGATTTACCTGTGGGTACTGCCGATTACAGAACAAGAAGTGTTGACCTCCGTTATGACGGTACATACAGCTCAATACAGGAAATAAAGGATCTGCCGGTAGGTACGGATGAGAAAAGTCACATAATTCATTTAAGTGATGTTGCGGATATTTCTCTGTCAAAAGAAGAAGCGGAATACTTTGTATCAAACAACGGAAAACGCCAGATGGTTGTTGAGATATGTAAGCGTTCTGACGGAAATACGGTGAACATCACCAAGGAAATAAAGCAGATTCTTTCAGATTCCTCACGTGAGACCAACGGAGCGGTGCAGTACAATATGATTCAGGATGACAGCCGTCTTGTAACTGCTTCACTTAAAACCGTTGTTGAATCAGGTGTGATGGGAATAATAGTTGCAGTTCTTATTGTTTACTTGTTCATTGCAGATGCAACGGCAACTCTTGTAATAGGTCTTTCAATTCCTCTTTCAATTCTCTTCACCTTCATCGGTATGAGAGTTTCCGGAATATCAATCAACCTGATGAGTCTTTCCGGTATGGTTGTTGCGCTCGGATCAATCATAGGAGGTGCAATAGTTGTTCTGGAACAGGTTTACAGATACTACCAGGATACAAAGAATCCGTGCAGCGTTGACAGTGCAATATTCCGCGGAACAGATGAGGTTGTAGGTTCTGTTCTGGGAAGTACTCTGACTACTATAGTTGTATTCATACCGATAGCCCTGCTGTCCGGAATAATCGGTCAGGTTCTGCATGATGTGTCCCTGACTTTCATTTACGCAATGACGGCATCTCTCATAGTTGCAATCATAGTCGTACCGTATCTCCTGAAAGGATTTCTGAAAGAAAACAACAGAAAGCAGGTAAAAAAATCATGGTTCCTCAAGAAAGTTGACTGGCTTGAAAAAAAGTATGAAAAGAGCATTTCATGGGCTTTGGATTACAAGAGATATGTGATTGTTCTCTGTCTTGTTATTCTCGCCCTGACGGTTTATTCGTTTACAAGCCTGTCAATGTCATTTATTCCCTCAACGGATAATGATGACTTTTATGTAACAGTTGAATTTCCTGCAGGATACTCTCTGGAAGAAACAAAAGCACAGATGGACAGAGTTGAAAAGCTTATTGCGGATTCTGTTCCGGAAATAAACAACGCGGTCTATTACTCAGGCAAGGATGACAGTTTCGGTTCGTCAGTTGCCACAGACAACTGGGGTTACGGACATATAGTTCTCTGTGAGGTCAAGGAAAGAAAGAGAGACATCCACGAGATAATTCTTGCAACGCAGACATTGCTTGAAACCGAAATACCTGATGCCAAAATAGATGCAAAGAACGGAGGTTTTGACCGTCTTGTTTCTTATGTGTCAGGCGGAGGCGGTTACGGACTCACCCTTGTAGGTACGGATGACAAACTTCTGTATGATACTGCAAAGAAACTTGAAGCAGAATTGAAGAGAGACCCTGAAGTTGTCACAACAAGTATCAATACAAGTTATGACAGAAAATCTGCCGTAATTGACATGAGTTATGATTACCTTTCCAGTCTTGGAGTGACCAGTTATGAAGCCGGAGTGACCAGTGCTGTTCTGTTCAGAGGTCTTGATGTAGCCAACAAATTCACGGATACAGACGGAGAGCGTTACGACATCCATGTGTATTCGGATGCTACCGATAAACCGCTTACAAACGATTTGCTTGCGGGAATAAACGTTGTTTCTCAGGCAAAAAACACTGTCTCGTTTGCCTCAATAAGCGGACTGCGTGAAGAAAGAACCGTTACTCAGGTAAATCACAGTGACCGTGCAAATACCGTCACCGTAAGTGCAAAAGTCACCGGAGAATCCACAACCGGAGTCACTGCCAGAATGGATGAGTATCTTGCCTCTCACCCGCTCCCTAAAGGAGTTTCAACTCAGGTAGGCGGTATAGGAGAACTTGTGAATGATTCACTGACACCTATGGTTTCTGCCCTTCTGATTGCAATGTTCCTTGTTTACATAGTGATGGTCCTTCAGTTCAACAACTACACCCAGCCCATCCTTGTCATGATTACAATACCGTTCTGTATCATCGGTGTAATAATTGCACTTGTTGCGTTTGATTCAACGCTTTCACTGCTTTCAATGCTTGGAATTGTCTCTCTGGTAGGTATGGTTGTCAACAACGGTATTCTGATTATTGACTACACAAATATGGTCAGAAAACAGGGGCGTCAGGAAGTACTCGGAAGTTCACACATCCTTGAAGACTGGGATTCCGGTTTCGGAAGGCTTTCTGAGGAAGATGAGCTGAAAATTCTGTATTCATCCATACCGAGCGCAACTGCAAGCCGTCTCAGACCTATTCTGATGACAACTCTTTCAACAATGCTCGGTGTTGTACCTATGGCAATAAGCAAGGGAGAAGGTGCAGAGATTTACGCACCGCTGGGACAGTCAATAGCCGGAGGGCTTTTGAGCGGTTCTCTTGTTACTCTCTATCTGATGCCGGTTCTTTACTATCTCAATGAAAGGGCTGCGATACAGAAAAAGTACAAAAAGAAAAAAGAGGAGGACGGTTCTGAAATTCAGACGGACGAACCGGAACAGTCCGTAACCGCAACGGAGAAAGAAACCGTTACCGACAAACCCAAAAGAAAAAGAACCGTAAGAAAGAAGACGGAAACAGAGTCCGAATAACAAAAGAGCGGGGTGCCGTAAAGAGGTTGCCCCGTTTTTTTATTTCTGCGGTGTCTGACGCTCAATCTCTGCGACATTTCCTCTCTGCCTTGTAGTTTACACTGTCTGTTTGTCATTCCTTGACCTTGAACGTCATACTTGCAGGAACAGTTAACTGTCTCCGTCGAAAAAAGTGGATTGAAACCGTCGAAAAAAGTGGATTGAAACCGTCGAAAAAAGTGGATTGAAACTTTTTTTTGAGATACAATCATAACAGATGAATAAAAAGACGCTTACCCCTGACGGTTACATTCCAAGACTCATTGACAAGCAAATTGATGATATGATGCGTATATATGGTGCCGTGTGTATTGAAGGTCCCAAGTGGTGCGGAAAGACATGGACTTCATCCAATCACGCCGTAAGTATGAAATCTTTGGGTAATCCGGAAAGAAACTTTCAAAACAAAAGACTTGCGGAGATGGATCCTGATTTGATTTTTGATGGGGAAAAACCTCTTTTGATTGATGAGTGGCAGGAGGTTCCGCAACTTTGGGATGCCGTTAAGTTCAAAGTTGATCAATTACAGTCAAAAGGACAGTTTATTCTTACCGGTTCGTCTTCACCCAGAAGAAGGGGAATACTTCACAGCGGAAGCGGACGTATCGGCAATGTCAGAATGAGGACGATGTCTTTGTTTGAGATGGGGAAGTCAAGCGGAGTTGTATCTTTGAAAGACCTGTTCAACAATTCGGTCAAGTCACAGAATGTCGGTGAAATATCACTTGAATCCATCATAGACATGATACTTCACGGCGGCTGGCCCGGAAGTATCTCAATGACTGCAGAAGAGTCACAGAAGATTGCGAGAGATTACCTGTTGAATGTTCCTGATGATATGAAAAAATTAGACGGCAAAACGAGAAATGCAGGAAAAGTCTATTCACTCTTACGTTCATTGGGACGGAATGAGAGTACAATGACATCAAAAACAAAGATACTCAATGATATGGATGAATATGAGGAAGATAAAATCAACATTCCTGAAAAGGATTCCGTAACCGATTATCTTGACTGTTTTCTTAAACTGTTCCTTATAGAAGACCAACCGGTGTTTTCGGAGAAACTGCGCTCCTCGGTGAAGGCTCTGAAAAAACCGAAAAGACACTTCACAGATCCGTCTCTTGCTGCCGCAGCAATAGGTGCAACAAGGGAAATGCTCTTAAATGATTTGAATACTTTAGGTTTTTTGTTTGAAAGTCTTTGCATACATGATTTGCGAATATATGCAGAAGCAAATGACGGTTCCGTGTATCATTACCATGATGAAAGAAATAAAGAAGCGGATGCAATAATCCAATTTTCAAACGGACAATGGGGTATGTTTGAAGTCAAGCTGGGATTCAATCAGGTGGATTCGGCAGCGGAAAGTCTGCTTGCATTGCAAAGCAGTTTTCTTTCTGAAACGAGTACAAAACCTGATTTTCTGTGTGTTGTCTGCGGAATGTCAAATGCGGCATATAAAAGACCGGATGGTGTTTATGTGGTTCCGATTACTGCGCTGAGGGACTGAGTTTCAGAAAGGAATTATAAAGTTTCTTACAATAATGAAGAGGCGTGGGGGTACTGTATTTTTTTACTTACTGCTTCTTCTATGAATGCTTTGGCAGGCATCAGTTCAGCTACTTCTTCCCTGCAGTAGAGGAATGTGTTTCTTACAAAAGGGGTCTTGTTTGCAAACATACAAGGAATAACGCAACCGTCAAAATCCGTGAGGGCAATTTCGGGAATCAAAGCCCAACCTAATCCTCTTTTTACAAGATCCATACAGGAAGAAATTGAGTCAACTGTAAGAAGACCGGAAGTCTGAACTATTCCGTTTTCATGTTTCCACCTGTTCATCATGGAGTACTGTACAGAATCTGTCGTTCTGTCAATGTACTCAAGATCATTTAGATTTTTGCCCTTGAATTTGCTGTCATAGACAACACACATCATCTCACGGCTCAGAAGTTGTTTGTACCCGTCCCATTTGTAATCACCTCTTATGATGGCGATATCAACTTCATCCGATACCAGAAGGGGATAAATTACGTGTCCCTTTTCAGTATGAATTTTCAGGTTTACATTCGGATATTTTCCGTGGAATGTATAGAGGAGGTCGGAAAGATGATACAGCATATAGTTATCAGAGACTCCTACGGTGAGACTTCCGAAAACTTTTCCTTCATTTTGTTTGAGAAAACTTTTCATATTTTCAAAATCGGACAGTATTCTGGTACAGTATTCAAGGACTTTCTCACCTGAAGGAGTAAATCTTATTCCGTTGTGGCTTCTTACGGCCAAGGTTGATCCGAGTTCCTTTTCAATATTGGAAATTCTTTTTGAAACTGCAGATTGTGTCAGATTGGTTATATCGGCAGTTTTGGTTATGTTTCTCGTCTTATTGAGAGAAATTACAATTTTGCAGTCCGTATTGTCCACAGCAAATCCTTCCGCGAAAAATCGGTTTTGTCGGTTTCTTTATGCAATTTTAATCTATTCCAAAATTTCATTGAAATCAATGAAAATGTTTCAATTTTTTTATGAAACAAATAGGAGTACCATTATAATAACGCCTGTGTGTGTGCATACATTCTGCAGAAGCGTTACATATCATTAGTTTTTTAAGAGGAGGAAAACAATGAAAAGGGTTTTAGTTGCAGTTCTTTTGGTAACAGTGGCTTTTTCCGTTTTTGCAAACGGCGGAACAGAAACCAACAACACAAAAGACTGGAAGTTTGAAAGAAAAATTGAGATTGTCTGTCCGTGGGGACTCGGTGGCGGTGCTGACGGAACCATCAGACCTATGGCAACTCTGCTTCAGAATGAACTCGGTGTTCCGGTAGAAGTTCGTAACGAAACAGGTGCCGGTGGAGTAACCGGAGTTGAGTATACCTATAAGCAGCCTGCTGACGGCTATACATTCATGCTCGGAACTCAGTCTCTGTACATCCAGGATATGCTCGGAAATACTTCAATGGATTTTAAAGACGACTTTGTATGTACCGATATTCTTGTTCACTCAATCAATATGCTCGTAGGTTCAAAAAAGCA
>JAKSPF010000042.1 GCA_024405065.1 Sphaerochaetaceae bacterium
AGCAATCAGCACTCTTCAAGGAATTTTGCCCGAGCCGTAAGTTGCTGTTGTCTGTTCTGCAATGCTTCAATAGTCTTTCTTTCCGCTGACAACTTTTCTTCAATACCTGAAATTTGAGACTGAATGAGTCTTTGCTGCGCCTGAAGATTGGCAATTTGTTTTTCAAAAACATTACATTGCGCATAGTGAGACTCTATTTCTTTATCCGTGAAAAGATATTCGGCATTCATATTCAATTTCTCAAGTCGGATTCTCTCATCGCGGATACGTCCGCAGATTTCAACCAAATCATCGGGAGCTTGAGGATCAAGCCAACTGTCAGCACCTTCCGCCAGACAGGCTCCATAATCGGCGTACAGGTTTTTTATACGCTGTTCAATGCGTTCAGCCAGAATTTCAAGGTCACGAATTTTTTTCAGTCTTGAAAATTTATCAAAGCCGAATGCAGAATACAGTTTCTGTTTGTTGTCCGTTTCAATTCCCGAGTCAGCAAGCTTTTTCTGTCTGGCAATATCTTCTGATTCTCTCAATGCTTCAACCAAACGATCAAAGAACTCCTGAGACGGCTGATAGCCTATGACTTCATGGTACTTGAAAGCCATCTGTCCGAGTCTCGCATGCAAAACGGATAACGCAGCCTTGGTTCGCTCCGTCTTGTGATTAAGTTCTTCAATTTCAGAATTCACAACTGACATGCTTTCACTATATCACTTTTCCATCATTGATAAAAATGATATTATAGCCTTGCCGGAATGACCGGTAGGAGATATTTATGACACAATCTGAAAAAAGCAACAGAGAGCAGAACATAAAAGAACTTGTACAGGATATGAAGCTTTACAATAATCCTGAATTACTGGAAGAAATGAAAAAGGTTCTGAGGAAAAATGTCCCGTTCTCAATGAGAGGTTACCTGCTTGCATATCTTTATGTTACATCACCGAAGTTCAATTCTCAGATAGTAAAAAGTGACGTAGCAAGTCATCAATCATCATACTCACACCAGATACCTGATGATGCCGTTTCGTTTTACATCAATGTGGGTAAAATGAGTCGCGGTTCTGCCCGTGAGCTGGCAGGTTTTATCTGCCGTGAAGCCGGTATTTCAGATGAAGATCTGCTTTCTGTAATATTCAAGCAGAATTATTCTTTCTTCAATGTCAGAAAGAACAAGGCTGATGTTATTATCAACAACGTCAACGGAAAGACATTCAGGGGACGCAAAGTTAAAGTAAATTTCAGCAAAGACAGTTCAAAAGATGAAAATTAAATGTGTTACGGTGGGTCTTCTTGCCACCAACTGTTATATAGTAAGCGGAAATGACGGCAACAAGGATTTCCTTATGGTGATTGATCCCGGTGCCAATTTTCCGCTTATAAATGAAAGTATTGACGGTGTTCCTACCCATATAGTAATTACTCACGCCCATTTTGATCATGTGGGTGCCATGCATCCCATGCTTGAAGCATATCCTGATGTTCAGGTCTGTGTTTCTGCGTTTGAGAACACTGATAAGGAGCAGATTGAAAAAGTCTGCAAAGGAAGTCTCAGACTGGTATCACATCACTTTGACGGGCTTACGGGATTCAGGGTGGACAGAAGACTTCACGACGGTGATGTTGTGTGCGGTTTCAAAGTAATCTTCACTCCGGGTCATTCTCCGGGTTCAATATGCCTGTATAATGAAAAAGAAAAAATACTTTTTTCCGGAGATACGATTTTCAAAGACGGATGCGGAAGAACCGATTTAGGCGGGAATGCTGATGATATGGCAAAGAGCCTTGATTTATTGCTTAAACTCAATCCTGATACGGAAGTCTATCCCGGACACGGTGACAAGACAACAATCGGTTACGAAGCAAAAGGCTGGGACAAATAACTGAGAATTGATTTCAGAGCACTGCCAAGAGCAACTTTCAAAAGTGCCTTTTCTCGTTCAGACTTTTGCACTCAACACATAGCAGAGCGTAAGGAAGTGCACGCAATCTATCCTCGGGTATCTTCTTACCGCATTGCTCACATACTCCGTATTTACCGTTTCTGAGCCTTATGAGTGCCTGCTCAACGGCTTTGAGTCGCCCGACATCAATCTGACTTACCGCTTCCATCTTCTTTGTTGCCAACTCATCGGAGGCAAGATCTATGCTGTCCTTTATTCCCATTGATCCTATGACAGATCTGAAATCATCATCAGTTTTGTTAATCTTTGACTGAATTGCCTGTTGCATTTCAAGCAGGTTTCTTTCCATTTCCTTTTCAAACGGAGTCATCTTATAATCCATAAAACCAATCTCCTCGTATTAGAATCGTTTGAATAATATAGTGCAAGTCTGACCGGACGTAAAGAGTTTTTTTTTGGGAGCCAACTGCAAAATTAAGCTTTGCGAAGAATGAATCGGGATTTTGCAATCGGCTCTTTGCCTTTTCAAAAACTCCCTTCCGAAAATGCTGTCTTATAATAGAGCAACTTTCAGTTTTTTTCAGTTTTCTCAGAATCCGGTTTTTCCGGCATCAGAATGTCATCAAAAAGACCGGGTTGCGACGTTTTTTTTCTTTCATTCTTCATTTTTCTCCTCCACGAAGAACCTGATGAAATTACCATTGCAATCCCCTTGGTTGATTCAATATTGGCAAATATAATCTGAATAATGCTGAGGCACGGAACAGCAAGAAACATCCCTACAATTCCCCATACGTAACCGAACACGGAAAGCCCCACTAAAATCACAAACGGACTGATGTTCAGTTGTGTACCTTGCAATCTCGGCTCTATGACATTTCCGAGAATCATCTGTGTCATTGTTCCGCACAGTGCTACGATAAGTATGGGTGTGATATTCGGTAAGAACTGCAACATTGCAACAAAGATGAACAAGCCTGTTACTATGATACTGCCGAATGTAGGTATAAAATTCATAATCACCGCTAAAACACCCAGTATCAGGGAAAAATCAAGTCCCACTGCAAGACCTGTAACATAAAAACACAATCCGGTGAGAATGCTGATGAACACTTTAAGCATAAGGTAGCGTGAGACCTGTCTGTTTATCCTTTCAAGAACAGACGCAACCTTAACCTGATTCTCTTCCTTCACGGTCTGCACAAGTTTAGGAGCCAGCGTATGACGCTCAACAAGGAGAAACACGGAAAGAAGTAACGTAATAACTGTGCTGCGCAAAATCCCCACAACACTTCCGGACACGGTTCTGAGCATCGGAATCAGCATAGATCCGACCCAGTCAACATCAAGCATGGCAAGGATTGAGTAGTTCTCCGGAATAGGAGCAAACATTCTTGAAAGAAAGCCGGAAATCAGATTATCAAGTTCATTTATTCTCTGTCCGTAAAACGGGAGCATATTGAGCATCACACTCACGGTGTAAAGCAGAAAAAAAACAGCAACTGTCAAAATTGCAGCCATCAGCAGAACGGCAACCAATGTTGCCAGCCATGATGGAAAATGCATTTTTTCCAGTGCGGTAACAAACGGAATCATAAGCACAAACAGAAACAGAGACATCACCAGCGTAACTGAAACAGATGCTGTAACCCTGAATACGGCCATTACGGCAATAGTAAGAATCACGCCGAGTACGTTTCTTATCTGTCTTAGTGTCTTCTCTTCCATCAGATTACGAGTTTACCCTTATTTGCCTTTGCATTCAATTACTGTATTGTAAAAAAAAACGGAGTTCATGAAGAACTCCATTTTCCGTGAAGATTGCAGTAGGCAAAGACCTGAACAACCTTTTCTCCGTCGCATAGCCTAAAACAGGCCTCAGGTTTGTCACCGGCTTTAAGATATGCTATCTGAACATTTTTGTCAGTGGTGAGACCTATCCACTGAATGTAATGTTCATTAACGGACGGGTGCTCCGTACTGCCCACTTTGACGTGAACCTTATTCTCTTCAACGGAATAAACCGGTACGTGTTTTTCCTTTGAAGCATCAATCGTTCCTCCGATTATTTCCTGCATTGCTTCACCGCAACAGATAATCGGCACTCCGGATTCCTTTACTGCCATGACAATATTACCGCAGTACGGACATCGGAAAAATTTTGCTTTCATACTTTCCTCCTCTCCTGATTACAGGATTAAATAAAGCCTTCTTTTGACTTTTCATTCTCATATATCTCACGAGCCAGTCCGATAAGATCTTTCATGTTTCCCGAAAGATACTTTTCCTTGTGACTCACGATGTACAGATTGTGGATAAAAGGATTTCCTTCTATCGGAACAGTGAATAACTCCCCTTTCTGTATGTGTTTTGATACAAGAGAAGCCGGTAAAACACTGATTCCGATATTTCTGTAAACCGCCTTGAGAATAGCGTCCGTTGAAATACTTTCCCATGAAGGTTTTGCAGTCAGTCCGTGAGCTCTCAGAACATTCTTCAAAAGTTCCCTTGAGCCCGAGCCCTCTTCTCTGACCAGCAGAGGATAATCAAGAATATCCTCAAGCGTAATACTCTGCTTTTTAAGAAGTTCGTGTCCTTTGGGAAGAACCACGACCAGTTTATCCTCACCGAACTTGCTGCTGATAAACTGATCGGGATCCAGAATGTTCTCACAGAAAGCCAAATCAAGCTCATTGGAAATCAGTTTTTTTTCCAAAGTCACCTGATTGGTGATCTTCACATAGCAACGAACTTCCGTATGCATTTTGGAAAACTCTTTTATCAGTTTAGGCATAAGCTCATTACCGAGTTTGATGCTTGCACCTATCCTTATGTTTTCATACCTTTCCGAACTGATGAGACTTTTCTCCATTCGGTTGTAGTATTCCGTCAGGTGAAGTGCGTATTGATAAAACTTTTCTCCCTCCGGTGTAGGAATAATCTTTTTCTGTATTCTCTCAAACAACCTGACATTGTAGTGTTCTTCAATATCGGCTATTGTTCTTGAAACAGAGGGCTGCGGAATATCCAATGTTTTGGAAGCAACCGTTACGCTGCGAGACCTGAAAACTTCAACGAAAATCTTCAAATCTTTTACAGTTATTTCGTTTTTCATCTTCCTCAAGCACCTTTTGTATTGTTTCAAGTTTCTTTGCGTTGGGTGACATTGCAAGAAGCATGAACAATGCAGCCATTTCAAGATAGTAAAGCGCAATTCTGATCAGACTGTTTCTCATAGGAACCTCCAATATAACAATTTTGTTATAACAAACAAAATGTTATTCACTTTTTGATAACCGTAATATATCAACACTTTTTTCCCGCGTCAACAGTTTTTTTTAAGAGTTACTCACCTATGAAACCTATGCTCTTTAATCTATGTGCCGGAGAAGAGATAATGCAGCTTTTCCCCTATGTCCGTACATCCCCTTGCTTTCAGGTGTAAGAAGAGCAAAACAGGAACAGGCCTCATTGCTGTAAAAAACAGGATCGTAGCCAAAACCGTGAGTTCCTGTTTCAGAGAACAGAATCCGTCCCTCAGCTTTTTCCTGCACTTTCACTGTTCTGCCGTCCGGATACAGAAGGACAAGAGCACAGACGAACCGTGCCGTGCGTTTTTCTTCCGGCACACCGTTCAGGTTTGACAGAAGAAGAAGATTTTTATCGTGTGCGCTCAGCACCGGTTCGCCCGGCTTACTCCCATATCGTGCGGTATGAATACCCGGAGCACCGTCCAACGCATCAACTTCCAGACCGGAATCATCAGCAAGGATCGGCATTCCGAGATGTGACGAGACACAAAAGAGTGCCTGTGCCTTCTGCAAGGCATTTTCAATAAAGGTTGTTCCTGTTTCTTCACAGTCAAATGAAAGACCGAACTCTGACGGAAGATGCAGAATATGTGGAGTCAAAAGCTGTTCAAGTTCCTTTGCCTTATGCATATTGGAACTTGCAAAAAGAATATTCATTAAATCAGAATACTCTATTGAACAGTCCTGTTCAATTCTCCGCCTTACAGGATACAACTGAAAATTCACGGTAGGGATGAAACACACAATCCGGTTTACCGTTAAAAAAATCTATTTCAGGCTCATCCCGCATTCTTTCAAACAACCGGACACCTACACCGAAACTGGAAAAACTTTGTGTGTGTTTTTTGTCAATACACCAAAGTGACAGATTTTTTGAGTAGAATATTGCAGAAGACACGGTACCGACTGAAACATTGAGAATTTTTGATATTGCCTCATATTTCACCTGATTTTTCACCTTGCTCAATTCTTTGTTACGCAAGTCTCTGTAGTATATTGCAGCTAAGGAAGACTCGTTGATTTTTTCAATTTCTGAAAAATCGTCATAAAACATTCTCTTTGAGAGTTCCGCTTCATTGACAAGATATTTACGCCAGTAATAATTACGTCTGACAGTCAATTGTTCCTCTCTTTGACAGGATTCCTGACTCTGTGAAATCACCGTATTGAAAATCCTGTATGTTTCGCTGTAATCAAGACGAAGTTCCCTGCATATCATCTTCAATTCACACAATTCAATTTGTTTGGCGAGACTGAGCAGATAAATGAAAAAACGCTTTCTGCAGACACGACTGTTGTGCATCACGAATCTGAGACGGTTAAGAGCCGTTGTCTGAACAGAAGTCTCTTCTGCCACAAAAAGATCACCGTCTGTTTCATTTCCGTTCAGAATGTACTCTGATACGGAATTTCCGTACATCACAGTAGTCTCTTTCTTTTCAACTCTTCTTCTGGAATGAAAGAAGTACTTGAGATTGTAACGGAGCAACGGATAGATGTATTCGTTAAAATTGTTGCAGTCATTTCTGTAATTTTCAACAATCCATCTGATTTTTCCTTGCATGTAAAGCACAAACTCACATGCAAGTTCCTCTTTAAGTTTCAACGCATTTTGCGGCATGTAGTAACAGATAACCATTATCTGCGAAGCAATTTTTTCATACAGAATTTTTGCTTCTGCACTTTCTTTTTCAGCCTGGCTTCTGTTATAAAGGTGAATAAGTTCGGACAGTGTTCTGTTTTTCATAGATACCCCCTATAAAAAAAGAACACGAAATTTGCGATTTTATTTTATTTTTGACAAAAAAATGAATTATTTTTCAAAAAAAGAGAAACTGACGGGCAATTTCTCTACGTAATTGAATAAAACAGCACATTGAAATATATTTTCCACGATGAAAAGTTTAGTTTTAGCAGAAAAACCGAGTGTCGGAAGAGAGTTGGCCAGAGTTCTGGGATGCAGAAACATGGGAACTCATCTTGAAAATGATGATTATGTTGTGACATGGGCTCTGGGACATCTTGTAACTCTGTGTCCTCCTGACTGGTACGGACCCGAGTTCAAACACTGGAAACTTGGTAACTTGCCGATGCTTCCGCCCACTCTTGAAACAATGGTAATTGATAAGAGCAAGGAACAGTACGAAGTTGTCAAAGGTCTTCTTGACCGTGATGATGTTTCGGACGTGATTATTGCAACTGATGCCGGACGTGAAGGAGAGCTGGTTGCAAGATGGATTCTCAAGCAGGCACACTGCCGCAAGAAATGCAGGAGACTGTGGATAAGCAGTCAGACTGACCTTGCCATAAGAACCGGTTTTGCCAATCTGAAAGATGCTGAAGATTATGACAGTCTGTATGCTGCGGCGGAAAGCCGCTCGTATGCGGACTGGTACATAGGTTACAATGTGTCAAGGGCAATGACATGCCATTTTGATACGAGACTTTCTGCAGGTAGGGTGCAGACCCCGACACTTGCACTTATGACTGCGCGTGAAGATGAAATAGAAAACGTCACCGGACGTTTCTACTGGACTCTTAAAGCGGATTTCGGTGCTTTCAGAGCCTCCTGGTACTCTCAGGACAACTCCGTGAGAATTACCGATGAGAACAAAGCAAAGGAATTTGAAACAACACTGAAGGGCGCAAAAGGAAATATCTCAAAGGTAAATTCCGTTCCCAAGAGTGAAAAACCTCCCCTTGCATACGACCTCACCGAACTTCAGAGAGATGCAAACAATATGCTCGGTTTCTCCGCAAAGGAGACATTGGATACGTTGCAACGCCTTTATGAAATACACAAAATAGTCACATATCCGAGAACCGACAGCCGTTACATCACGGCAGACATAGTACCTACACTTCCTGACAGGTTACTTGCACTGGCAGATACTCCTTTTGGACAGAGAGCGTCTTCAATAATGAAAAACGGAATAAGAACAGACCTTTCAAGGCTTGTGAATGATGACCTTGTTTCAGATCACCACGCTCTTCTTCCGACAGAGCAAAAGCCGAACCTGTCAGCACTGAGTACTGCAGAACGCAATCTGTGGGAGCTTGTGATGATAAGATTCCTTGAATGTCTTTCTGCCGATTACCGGTACCGTACAACAACTGTTGAAGCTGAGGTAAACGGAGAAAGATTTCTTGCAAGACTCACCGTAGCTGAAGAACAGGGTTTCAGGGATGTTGCGCGTGATGTAGGCAGAAGATCGGCTGCACCTGATACGGAGGAAGAAGACTGTGAAAGCGGAATTGCATCAATAACCGAAGGTACTGAAATTGAGGTGAAAGATGTTGTACTCAAACGTAATGCGACTCTTCCGCCTGCACGGTACACTGAAGCAGACTTGCTTTATGCAATGGAACACGCCGGTAAATTTGTTGAAGATGCAGAACTCAAAAAACGGCTTGAAAACGGTCTCGGCACACCGGCAACACGTGCGGATATTATTGAAAAGCTCATAAACAGCAACTGTATAGTAAGACAGGACAAGGTTCTTGTTCCCACCGCAAAAGGGAGAGAACTGGTCAGGCTCGTTCCGAAACAACTGAAAAGTGCAGAACTGACCGGAAAATGGGAACAGAGACTCTATGCCATAGCAAACGGAACGGAAAGTGAAAAAACATTTGTTGAAGACATCAAGAGAAATGCTTCGGAACTTGTCACACAGGTGATTGAGAACAAAGATAAGTTTGATCCGTCACTTATGGGAGACGGTCAGAAAAGCTGTCCTCACTGTGAATGGCCTATGGTAAGAGTTCTTGATGAGGAAGGCAGGGTTCACTACGTCTGTCAGAGATTCTCTTGCGGCTATGAGGAAATGCATATCAAAAAATCCGTCGGAACAAAAACTCTGGTTGCAAAAGCGGTTGTAAAAGAAAGTCATTATCGTCCGAACAACAGGAAAACGCAAAACGGAGTATCAGCTGTTCAAATGAAAACACATTCATACAACAGAGATGACGGTGGCGGAACCTTTGCAGACTTCATAAAAGCATCTCGGGAAAGACACGAAAAGCGCAGACATTAGAACATCTTGAAAAACCGGCTTTATGAGCCCAATTGCAAAAATGTGTTTTTAGCCGGAAAGGCAAGTTCAGAATTCATGAATGGAATTTT
>JAKSPF010000043.1 GCA_024405065.1 Sphaerochaetaceae bacterium
CTCTTGGTGAGTTTCTTTCTCATAATAATCTTCACTCGCCGTTTCAGAAACTTCCGGCTGAGCTTCTTCACTGTCTGTGAAGTCGGTTACAGGGTCGGAAGTATTCTCCTCCGGCGCAACGTCCGGAACATCCGCAAGCGCAGGATTACAAGGGGTTATTTTACCGTTTATCAAATCATTTTTGAGACGCGCAATCTGTTCAATCACAGTTGAATTTGACGCAACGTATCTGAGTCGTGAAAGTCTGGAAACCGCAAGCTCAAGTTCAAAATGCGGATTAACCGAGTAGCGGATGTTCCGGTACAACTCAACAAACATTTCCAGTGCGGCCTCAAGTTGTTCTTCATTGTAGGCTTTGAGCACTTCTTCAGGAAAATCGGAAATTTGATGTCCCAGCACATTTTCACTGCGAATACCCTGTTTTATCAGAAGAACGGATCTCACGTAATCAGTAAAATCTCTGATTATGCGTTCGGTTGAAACCCCTCTTGCAAGCAACTGCTGAACACCGTCAATGGCACCTGCAGGATTTTTCTGCAGAACATCGGAAAAAATTCCGTTTATCCTGTCAGTGCCCACACGCCCGAGTTTTTCACGTATTTTATCAAGAGTGATGTCACCGTTTGAAAAAGAAACAACCTGATCAAACAGAGTATATGCATCTCTCATTGAACCGGTTGACTCTTTTGCAATCCAGAAAAGTGCCTCATCTTCTGCCTGAACACCGAGTTCTTTTGCTGCTTCACGGAGTAGCTTTTTTATGGTCTCAAGCGGAATAAGTTGAAAATTAAACTGCTGACACCTGCTTCTGATTGTCGCCGGAACCTTCTGCGTCTCCGTTGTGGCAAAGATGAAAACCACATATTCCGGCGGTTCTTCTATGGTTTTCAGAAGCGCATTGAATGCACTCTGACTCAGCATATGCACTTCATCAATTATGTAAATTTTGTATTTGGAAGACACGGGAGGGAACATCACCTCTTCCTTTATCTCCCTCACATCATTCACACCCGTATTGCTTGCACCGTCAATTTCAATCACGTCAAGACTGTTTCCTCCGGCAATACCGCGGCAGTTGTCACATTCACCGCACGGATGTGCCGTAGGACCGTGTTCACAGTTCAAAGCCTTTGCCAAAAGCCTCGCACTTGTGGTTTTACCCACTCCTCTCGGTCCGCTGAAAAGATAAGCGTGAGCTATTCTTCCCTGTTCTATTGAGTTCCTCAGAGTTGATACAACAAAATCCTGTCCTGCAAGACTGTCAAACTGCTGAGGTCTTCTTCTGGTTGCGGTAACTTCAAAACCCATGTGTTCACCTACTTTATTCCACGTTCCCTGCATATCCGCTCATATGCTTCCTGAACGTCTCTGAAGCGTTTTACAGCTTCCTCTTTAGCCTTTCCTTCAATTCCGCGTGAAGCCAGAGAATCGGGATGGTTCTCAAGAATAAGCTTTCTATACCTTTTCTTAATATCTGCTTCCGTTGAAGTACTCGGAATACCTAAAACCGAATACGGATCTGCGACTGAACTGTTTTGCCTTGTCCCGTAGGACTGTTGCCCTTGACTGCCGGAATCAAACCTATAATAGTAATAACGTCTCTGATTGCTGTTCCGGTACTGTTCATCATCGTTTCCGTTGTAACGGGAACCGAACAAAGCCCTGAACACCCTTCCTGCCAGAAAAAGCATTATGAGAATAATCAGAAATCCGCCGCCACCGCCGCCTATCGGGAAAAAAAAGAACATTTACAGTTTATCTATAAGCATTGAACACTTTCCGCTCGGTATCGGAAGAGTCTTCTTCTTGTTTTCATCTATGATTTCAATGGTGAAATAATAGAGCTTCTCACTTTCAAGTCTTATTTCCCAGCCTCTTGTGTTTTTGTTACTCAGAATAGTTATCAGATTACGTTTAAGTGAAAGTTTCTCTATGCCCATCATTTCAAGGCTCGGAACTTTCCAGTCAACAGTCTTTCTCGGAAGAGATATATCAAGCCCGATTATGTTTTCAATCATCAGTGTAATTGTTACAAGACATACCTGAGGTAAAAACTTTTTTGCAGGGAAATTTTCCATACCGCCTGAAGACGGTACCCCCTCCTTTGTAGGAAGGTATGCTTCCCAGACTTCACCGATCTTGTCTTCATCAGGGTTGAGAGTATCAAGAATGAAATAGAGATGTCTGATTGCACATTCTCTTGCATAAACAAACTCACCGTACTTCTCAAGACCCTTCACCACAGCATAGGTATTTAAGGGAATAACTGCACCGCAGTAACCTTCAACATCTTCCCTGAAACACGGGCTGTCCATACTGACACTCGGAAACGGGTTGTCCGAACCGAACAGCTTCTCATCTTTGAGACCTGCAATCATGTATGCAGCTTTTTCATCATTGGGAATCTCCGCAAGCATTGTCCAGTAGGAAGAAAGAAGCTTAAGCGGAAGCCTGTGTCCGTCACTGTCAAGATCAAGGTAATGTTTTGCGTCTGAATCCCACATCAGGTTGTTGATTCTTGTCTTGAGAGAAAAGAATATCCTGCTGTTTCTGAATGCCATTTCCTTGTCATTGAGAATTGTACCGATGTTTGACAGGTAAAGGGCATTGAGAGCAACAACAGCATTGAAATCCACCGGATAGACCGTCTTCTCTCTGGGAATATTTCCCGACATACAGGCGGCAACCGGAACTGCAAACAATCCGTTTTCCTGCATGAAATTTTCCTTGAGCCATTCCATGTGTTTCTCAAGGTAAGGAACAACCTCTTTCAGACGCTTTTTGTTTCCGATTTTATGAAAGAAGTAGTATTCAACGTAGGCAAGCAACGGAAGGACAACACCCTGCGGATTTTCTTTTGTCAGAACAGGCTTTCCGTCCTCCACACTGTAATCACACCTGATTGCTCCGTCTTCCTCCTGCTTGGAATAGAAGAAATCAAGCATCTCAAACGGTGAATAAGTCTGATTGCTGTAATTGAGAAACAAAGAGGACATACAACAGTTGAAGAGATTAAATGTTTTCTGGTTTACGTAAGAAACGTACGAACCGGTAAAACCGTTCTCCGCAGTTCCCTGTTTCCACGCCTCATCAATCCACACCCATGATCTGTCATAAAGATCCACAAAATCCTGATCATAAAAATGGATTGACGGTATTGTTTCCCGGTTCAATTTTATCACCTCTTAATCGCTTTCCGATATAACGCCAAAACAGACGTAGGATATACTATATCACAAAAAACATCACCTGAACGAATTTTTTTATTCTTTTTTTGCAAGCTGTTCAAGCAGAGTACAAAGAAACCCGTATATCCTCTCAACAGAAGTTGTATTCACCCTCTCGTTAACCGAATGTACATTCTGAAGATCGGGACCTATTGAAATACTGTCCATTCCCTCTATCCTGCTGTTGATTACGCCGCATTCAAGACCTGCATGTATTGCAGTAACAGCAGGCTCTTTACCAAAACGGTCTTTCCATGTCTGTACGCAAAAACGTGCAAGTTCTGAATCAGAATCCGGTGCCCATGACGGGAAATCACTGTATTCGGACGTTTCAAACCCAAAAGCGGAAAGTATTGTTTCTTCTTTACAGCAAAGCATCTTTTTTGCACTTTCGTGAAAACTTCTGACAAAAAGTTCTGTACGGAAAAAACCGTTTTTCAGTGATGCAGTTGCAAGATTAACGGAAGTTTCAACTATTCCGTCAAGAACACAGCTCATACTGTAAACCCCGTGATAAAGCGAAAAAAGAGCATTCACCAGTCTTCCGGAATCCTCAGGATTTACCGCATACTCAGGTCTGATCAGTTCCGGATTGCAGTGTGAGCAGTGATGTTCAACTGTAAAATCCGGTTCCTGCACGGCATATTCCTTTTTCAGATTTTCACCCTCTGCAAGAATCCCGTGCATTATTTTCTTCTTCACATCAGACAGTATGCAGATTACACATGAGGCAGAGGAAGGAATCACATTTGACCTTGTACCGCCGTCAAAGGATGCGAGTCTGAAACCGAAACCGGCCTTTTTTACGGAAATAAGCATTCTTGCAAGTGCATTTATGGCATTCATCCTCTGTCTGTGTATTTCGCTGCCGCTGTGTCCGCCTTTAAGTCCTGAAATCTTTATTTCAACCGGTTCCCAACTTTCAGGAACTTTTTCAAGAACTGTTCTTGTCCCTCCGCAGATTTTCAGTCCACCGGCACAACCGGTATAGATTATTCCGTCTTCCTCACTGTCCAGATTTATCATACGACGACTTTTTATGTCCGCAACTTCCAGATTGAATGCACCGGTCATATCCGTTTCTTCAGAACAGGTAAATATTGCTTCAAGGGGTCCGTGTTTCACGTTTTTATCCGTAAACAGCGCCATTGCCATTGCAATGGCAATTCCGTTATCGGCACCGAGACTTGTGTCCTTTGCAGTAATCCATTCACCGTCAGTACAGATTTCAATCGGATCTTTTGAAAAATCATGAGTACTGTCATCGGTCTTTACGCAAACCATGTCCATGTGTCCCTGCAGTGCAACATACGGTACATTTTCATAACCGGCGGAAGCCGGACAACGTACAATCACATTTCCGGCTCGGTCTGAAAATGCTTCCATTCCGTTTTTCCCGGCCCATGAAAGAATATAATGCCTGATTCCGTCCTCGTTTCCGGATTCTCTGGGAATTTCGCATATTTGTTTGAAATAATCCATTGTGTTCATACCGTTCTCCTATAGGTTATTTTTACCTTTAATTAAGATTTCTGAAAGTTCTTTAGCTATAAAAATTACTTATAACTATATACAAAACATTGATTTGCGTCAGCAGTTTTTCAACATTAAGATTGTCAATTATCCCAAGCGGAGAAAAGAAAAATGAACTCTGAAAAAAACATATTTGAACAATCGTCAATCTCCGGAGCCCTGATGCAGTTGGCTTTGCCGACAATACTCGGACAGATTGTGATTGTTTTCTACAATATGGCAGATACTTTTTTCATCGGAAGGACAAACAACAATGTAATGATTACCGCAGTAACGCTGTGTATGCCCGCATTCATGTTTTTAAGTGCCATAGCAAATCTTTTCGGAGTCGGCGGTTCAAGCGTAATTTCACGTGCACTGGGCAAGGCAAATACGGACAGAGCTTCATGGACTTGTGCATTTTCTTTTTGGGGGTGTGTTCTTCTGACCCTTGTATATTCACTCGGAGTATTTGTTTTCATTGATCCTTTCATCAATTTTCTCGGAGGTTCAAATCCTGAAGTTCACATCCTTGCCTCACAGTACCTGATATGGACAGTTGTGATAGGCGGACTTGCCACATCAATGAACGCTCTTTTGGCACATTTGGTAAGATCGGAAGGCAGAGCACATCAGGCAAGTGTGGGAGTAATTCTCGGAGGATGTCTAAACATAATTCTGGATCCCCTTTTCATGTTTATAATTCTTCCGGAAGGACAGGAGGTTGCGGGTGCTGCTGTTGCAACAACGATTTCAAATGCAGCCTCATTCCTGTATTTTATAATTGTAATTTGTAATGGTAAAACAAAAAACAGTATCATTTCCGTAAAACTCACAAAACACTCGTTTGAATGGGAAATTCCGCAGAAGGTTCTTTCAGCGGGAATCCCCGCCTGTACAATGACTCTTGCGGAAAACATCTCCTACTCCATTTTGGATAACCTTCTCTCCGCTTACGGAACTGCAGTACAGGCAGGAATAGGAATTGCTAAGAAAATAAATATGCTTACTCACTCGGCAGTAAGAGGTCTTACGCAGGGTGCTTTACCGCTGTTGGGTTACAGTTATTCAGCGGGAATGCGGAAAAGAACCGAAAAAATTGCACAGATAACTGCAAATTATGCTGTTGCCATAGGATTTCTCTGCATGGCAGGAATGTTCATTTTCTCGGCAGACCTTGTGAGTCTGTTCATAAGCAGAGAAAATCCTGCTCTTGCTTACGGAAGTGTATTTCTGCGAATTCTTTGCATAGGTGCTCCGTTTTCAGCCTTAGCCTATTCTTTTATTTCTTTTTTTCAGGCAGTCGGACACGGAGGCACATCTTTTGTTCTTGCCCTGATGCGCAAAGGTATGCTTGATATCCCTCTTATGTTTGTCATGAGATATTTTCTTGCAGAAAAGGGTATTGTTGCCGCAACTCCGATTGTTGATGCAATCTGTTGCCTTTCATCTCTTGTTATGTTCCTTTCCTTCAAAGCCAAACATGTAAAAAAGGACAAACAAAGAAAGATTGACAATAAAGAAACGGGAAAGGATGAAGTAAGGGAAGGGGAAGTGAATGTATGATGTATAGAGTGGATCCTAAGGCGGTTTCCCTTGTGAAAATAGCAGAACTCGGAAGTTTCACAAAAGCAGCAGAAGAACTCTGCATAACTCAGCCTGCAATCAGCCAACATATAAAACTGCTTGAGGAAGAATTCGGTGTAAAACTGTTTGAGAGACTTCACAACGAGGTACAGCTTACCCCCGCGGGAAAAATTGCCGTAAAGTATATCAGCAAGATGATTTCAATATCCAACAATATGGAAAAAAGAATAAAAGATCAGGAATCCAACATAACATCAATAACAGTGGGAATCACCCATACCGTTGAAAGTACCTCAATTGTAGAGGCCCTTGCAAACTATGCAAAATCTCACGAAGGTCTGACTTTCAAAATTATTTCAAACTCCTCCGACATACTCTACCGTATGCTGAAAAATGATGAGCTGGATTTCCTGATTGTTGAGGGAAAATCCGACAGTAACGAGTTTAAATACTCTATGCTCGGCACCGACTGTCTTGTGCTGATTACCTCTCCGGATCATCCGCTTGCCTCAAATACAACTGTGACAATCAACGAGCTTAAAAACGAATCTCTGATTTTAAGATTGCCGAACTCAAATACACGCAATATGTTTCAGAATGCACTCAGAAAACAAAACGTGGTAATAGAAGAATTCAACACAATCCTTGAAATTGACAACATTGCAACAATAAAAGACTTGGTCAGGCGGGACATCGGTGTTTCGGTTCTTTCAAAAAGTGCCTGTCTTGATGAAATAAAAAAAGGGAAACTTGCGGTTCTTACAATAGAGAATCTCAGTATGGTAAGAGAAATAAATATTGTTTATTCCGACAAATTTGAGTATCCGGAAATAATCAAGGGTGTCACTCAGCGTTTCAACGGAATGTAATTGGCTCTAATCAGAAAAGGTTTTCCGTTGCACCTGACCGGTTGAAGATACGCAGTCTTTTTTCTCTTTCTTTCACGTCAGGCATATATGTTTGCATAAGATTGTGAAAATCATCCTGATGCCCTCTGCACAAAAGATGGCAGACTTCATGAAAAACAACCAGATCTTTCAGACTGTCATCCAAACAGGCGGTCATTGCGCTGAAAGTTATCTTTCTATCCCTGATATTACACACACCCCATCGTGTACGAGCATGTCCCGTGAGTATCTCAGGAACTTCAATGCCGAGTAATCCGCACCAATACGGAACTCTTTTTTCCGCAAATGCAAGAATTTCATTGCAATAATAGACGCAAACAGCTTTCCTTACAGCCTGCGCCTTTTCAGGGTTTCTGACAGTAACGTACAACACGTTGCCATTTTGAAAAACACAGGTTTTTCCTGCAGAAATATGAAGAATCACGGTTATGCCGTTCAGCAAAAGTGTCTGTCCCGTTGTCCACGTCCTTTGCACCGCCTTTGATTTCTGCTTTTCTATCCAGTCGGCGTTTTTTTCCACAAACTCTTTAATACAGAAAAAAGATACCTCGTAAGGAGCGGAAACAACAACCTCTCCTTGAGAATCTACCCTGAGACGAAGATTTCTCTGACCGGCTCGCCTTACTAATTTGAAATTTGTTTGTTTATAATTACAAATTGCAGTATAACCCTCAGTTTGTGTTTTCTTTCCGCACATATCTGTCAGACGTGTTTAAGAACAAGAGGAAAAACCACCAGAGTTCCCAGCATACTTCCCAGACTTGTAGTAATGAAAACAAGGAGTGCGTGAAGAACTTTGTTTTTAAACCATCCCTTGAAAGAAGATACATCTTCCGGCATTTTTTCAAAGTCCTTAACTGCGGGCTTACGTAACTGGCTTTCCGTTATGCCGGTGAATATACCCACCCCAAGAACAGGAGACATCACGGATATGGGAGCAGTAACCGCAGCAACAAGCCAGTTAAGAGGATGTGCATTTGAAAGTACTGCAAATATCATTGTTGTTGCCGCATTACAGCAAGCCCAAGTCACAAAATAACGTATTCCCTGCTCAAACCCGAAAGTAAAACAGCTGTAAACAACAAAAGCCACAAGAAGAACAGGAATGCTCCATCCGGCTATTTTTCCGGCTTTTGACGGTGCCGGCGGTTGAGAAATGGCAGACAGGTCATCTGAAATTTCTTTTTTCTCAAGAGCCTCCATTGTCCGCACAATACCGCCGGCATGCCCTGCTCCGATTACCGCAACCTTTCTGTGACCTTCTGCTTTCATGATACTTGTTGCAAGATACCGGTCACGTTCATCAATCAGAGCCGTCTTTGCGCCGGGAAGTTCCTTTGCAAGTTCACCCATCATTTTTTCTATTGAATTTGACTTTTTCAACTCTTCAAGCTCTTCGGCAGAAAATTCCTCTTTATCAAAAGCAGAAGAAAGAAGCGCACCTATGAGTTTTGCCTTGTTCCAGAAATTACTGATTCCCCATGCACGTTTGAGAGTTACGGCAATATCCCTGTCACAGAGACAGAACGGAATTCCGCGCTCCTTTGCAATCCTGCCGGCAGTCAGAATTTCTTCTCCGGGTGCTGTTCCTACCTGAGTACCCATTTTTTTCTGAAAAGAAGCGAGTGCCGTGTTCGCCAAAAGAAGAAATGCCTTTCCCTCTTTGAAAACCTTTTTCAAATCCCTGTTTTCGTACGCCGATTCCTTTGTTTTAGCATCATATCGCCCACGGTCAAGTTCAAGACAGACCATATCGGGCTGAACCTCGTCAATTACCCTTGTAACTTCTTCAACACTGTTCTGGGAAACGTGAGCCGTTCCGACAAGAGTAATTTCATCTCCGCAGTCCAGCGTTATTTTCCTTATTGTGTCACTCAAAATCTCTGTTTTCACAAAGACATTCTACCCGCAACAAACATATTGTTCAATTACGCACAATTTCTCCGGACGAACCGGTGAGAAATTATCTGCCAAGCAATGAACATTGCTCAAAATAGC
>JAKSPF010000044.1 GCA_024405065.1 Sphaerochaetaceae bacterium
CAATGCCACTTGCAACAGAATTGACGGAATAGCCGTTGACTTCATGGTAATTGCGTGTCTGGGAGCAATAGAAGTAGTTACAATCAAGACCTACTGGTTGCTCATTCTTGTTCTTACGTTTACTGGCATAATCATCACCTGTTATATAACTCCGTGGTTCTGCAGCAGGCTTTTCGGTGATTTTTCTTTTATGAGGTTTCTGATGATTTTCGGAACTGCGAACGGTACACTTCCTACAGCACTCTCTCTTCTGAGAGTGGTTGATCCTAACTTTGAAACTCAGGTGGCACAGGACTATATCGGAGCAACGGGTTTCATGTTCATACTTGCACTTCCGATACTTGCTTTGATTAACTGGCCGGCAATGGGACATACGTTCCGGTATTTGTGTCTGCTGGCGGGATACGTGATTGTTGCGTTTGTGATGTACGTTATGCTTGCAGGTAAGAGAGCGTTTGCAGAACCGCGCAAATACTTTTTCATGGAAAAGAAACAAAAAGCCTGATGAGCACCGAAACTCATTCATAAATTCTCTGATAGAGGTGTTACTCTGCTGTTGATTGATTAAAAGTCCGTAATGCCGGATAATGCAGGGGAAAATAAAAGAAAGGGAAGATATTGTTATGAAAAAAAGACAGATTAAAAAAATCACAAACCTGTATCTTTTGGATGCGGATGAGGATCTTCTTGTTCCGCCGTCAATCTGGAAAGCGGAAGAAAAGGAGATGATAAAATACGGTTCAAAGGCATGGAGAATTTCCAATCCTGAGAAGGCAAAGGAAATAGACAAGGCAATTGAGCAGGCAATACGGGAAGCCGAAGCCAAGTGCGAACACACCGGAGAGTAATCTCCGGTTTTTTTAAGTATGGGATTACGCAAATTCATAGGTGACAGACGGTTTTACCGGATGGTTCTTCTCATTGTTGTGCCGATTGTTGTTCAGAACGGAATTACGAATTTTGTAAATCTTCTGGATAATCTCATGGTGGGCAGAATGGGAACGGAGGAAATGTCCGGTGTTGCCATTGTGAACCAGCTTATATTTGTATTCAATCTCTGCATTTTCGGAGGATTCAGCGGAGCAGGAATATTCACCGCTCAGTACAACGGAATGGACGATGCGCAGGGTATCCGCAATACGTTCCGTTTCAAAATATTGCTCGGCATTGTAATGACTGCCATTGCTCTGATTGTTTTTCTGACAGCAGGGAATTCACTTATAAAGATGTACCTTAACGATTCAGCTTCAAGCGGCAGCAACGAGAGGGTTCTGGCTTACGGAAATGCCTATTTGCGAATAATGTTTGTCGGTCTTCTTCCGTTTGCTTTTGTACAGGCCTATTCCAGTACATTGCGTGAATGCGGGGAAACCCTGTTTCCGATGATTGCCGGAATTGTTGCGGTTACAGTCAATCTTGTATTCAACTGGCTTTTGATATTCGGTCACTGCGGGTTTCCCCGCATGGGTGTTGAGGGAGCGGCTATTGCCACGGTTCTTTCACGTTTTGTGGAAATGGCTCTTGTTGTATGCAGAACTCACACTTGCCGTGACCGGTATCCGTTTGCACGTGAGCTTTATTCAACGATGAAAATTCCTTCAGAGTTGGTTCGCCGGATAGTAAAGACAGGTTCTCCGCTTCTGATAAACGAGGCACTGTGGTCTGCCGGAATGGCCTTCCTGACTCAATGCTACTCCATGAGAGGTCTGAATGCGGTTGCGGGATTCAACATTGCAAATACAGTTATAAATCTTTTCAACGTAGTTCTTTACTCTATGGGAAATACTGTAGGTATTATAATAGGAAAGCTTTTAGGTGCGGGTAAGCAGGAAGAAGCTGTGGATACGGACAGAAAACTGATTGCGTTTTCCGTGATGCTGTGTTGTGGAGTTTCTCTGCTGCTGATGTCGGTTTCATCGGTATTCCCGGCTATATACAACACAAATGATGAGGCAAAGAGCATTGCAAAGAGCATAATAATTGTTGCGGCAGTGTTTCTGCCTACCGAGGCCTTTAAGAATGCAACTTATTTCACTCTGCGATCCGGAGGACGTACATGGATAACATTTGCATTTGACAGTTGCTTTGTATGGACTGTGAGTGTTCCTATAGCGTTCTGCCTGAGCCGGTTTACTTCTCTGTCGGTTTCGGCGCTTTATATCTGCGTATCTTCAGGTGGAATGATTAAGGTTTTTATAGGCTATTACCTCGTAAAAAAGCGTGTCTGGCTGAACAACATGGTTTCCTGAAAGTAATCTGAAAGTTTACGTGGGGGTATCGTCATTTATGCGGTATGGTGATATAATGGCGTTAAAAGGTATGCGAGGAAATTGAATATAATGGTGGAAAGAGAATTCCCTGCATCAGATGAAGTACTCGGTGATGTGACAGCTTTTGTTGAGGAAGAGTTGGGGAAAGTTGGCTGTCCCCCTGCTCAAATTACAAAGATATCAATCATTCTTGAAGAAATATTCGTGCACATATCTCACTATGCCTATCATGGTGAAGAAGGGAAGATGAAACTTTGCGTGGATGCCGCCGAAAGCAGTGTGAAGATGATTTTTTCAGACAGAGGCGTTCCTTTTAATCCCCTTGAGAAAAAAGATCCGGATATTACTCTTTCTGCAGAGGAGAGAGGTATCGGCGGGCTTGGCATTTTCATGGTGAAAAAGGCTATGGACAAAGTTTCATACAATTACGTTGACGGTTGTAATGTCCTTACCGTTGAAAAAAAATTCTGTTGAGAATTAAAGAGTGATAAAACTTATCTGCCTTGATATAGACGGTACTCTGATTGATGACAATCTGAATATTCCTGAAGCAAATATAAAGGCTGTAAGGCATGCTTATGCTGATTGCGGGGTGAAGGTCTGTACTGTGTCCGGACGGATTTCCCAGTCTTCAAGGTTTTACATGGACAGACTTGGAGTTTCAGGACCGGTTTCGTCTCTCGGCGGATGCCTGCTTGAAAATGAAAAACAGGAAATCATCAAAGAGTTCAACATAGACAGAGATGTATGCAACCGGATAACAGAGTTTGCAGAAAAATATCACATGAGCCTTCTTATGTATCACCACTATAACTGGTATGTAGATGGTACAACATACCCTAAATGGATTGAATCAGAGTATAATGCAACGCACATAAAGGAAACGCGGGTCTGTTCTTTTAATTCTTTGTTTGATACTTTGCTTCCCAATAAATTTCTTGCGGTGAATGACAATCACGATGAGATAAAGCTTTTTCAGAAAGAACTTGCCGTCACTTGCGGTGACAGGATAAACACTTTTCTTTCCTGGCCGGAGTTTCTGGAAGTGGTTCCTCCTGAAGCAAATAAGGGCAGAGCGGTGCTTGACTTATGCTCCTATTACGGATTCTCAAAAGATGAGGTAATGGCGGTGGGCGATTATTACAACGATATTTTCATGTTTGAGCAAGCGGGAATTTCCGTTGCCGTTGCCAATGCTCCGGATGAAGTGAAGAAAAGAGCTTTTTATACCTCGGAAGCAGACAACAATCATGCTGCAGTAGCAGAAGCCATAGAGAAGTTTGTAGGGTGAGGATGTATTAAAAAATGTACACATTCTTCATAAGTTTGTTTTTATTGTTAACCGGCTTCCTGATTTACAGCAAAGTTGCGGAAAAGACGTTCTGTCCTGACAATAGAGAAACACCGGCTGTCCGGATGAATGACGGAGTGGATTATATTCCGATGCCTCAGTGGAAGGTGTTTCTCATTCAGCTTCTGAATATTGCGGGAACCGGTCCAGTTTTCGGTGCACTCAGCGGTGCGATTTTCGGACCTGTCGTGTATATATGGATTGTTTTCGGGTGCATTTTTGCAGGCGCAGTTCACGACTACATGTGCGGCATGATTTCAGTTCGTAATAACGGAGCAAGTGTGTCAGAAATTGCAGGAAAGTATCTCGGAAACGGCATGAGATACTTTATGAGAGTTTTTTCCCTTGTTCTGCTCATTATGTGCGGTGTGGTTTTTACTACAGGTCCTGCAGACCTCCTGGCAATGCTTACTCCTAAAAGTCTTAACGCACGTTTCTGGCTCTGGGTTGTAACTGTTTATTACCTTGTAGCCACATTTGTTTCAATAGATAAAATAATCGGCAAAATATATCCTTTGTTCGGAGCCTGCCTGATTTTTATGGCATTAGGGGTTGTGTTTTCCCTATTATTATCCGACAGATTTGTCATGCCTGAACTCTGGAATAATTTTGAAAATCAGCATGCCGAGGGAATACCGGTATGGCCGTTTATGTTTGTCACCGTGGCGTGCGGAGCAATTTCGGGATTTCATGCTACACAAACACCTATGATGGCAAGATGTATAAAAACGGAAAAACAGGGACGGACTGTATTCTACGGAGCAATGATTGCAGAAGGTGTAATTGCACTTATCTGGGCAGCCGCCGGAGTAACATATTATGAAGATTCTCAGGCACTTTTGGCAGCCGGCGGCGGATGCAGTGCGGTTGTCTATAACATTTGCCGGACTTCAATGGGAAAATTAGGAGCGCTTCTTGCCATGGTCGGTGTAATTGTCTGTCCGATTACGTCAGGTGATACGGCGTACAGGTCTGCCAGACTGATTATTGCGGATTGGTTCAAACTGGATCAGAAAAACTGGAAAAAACGTCTTCTTGTTACAATTCCGATTCTCGGTGTCGGGGTAATTGTTTCTCATATGGATTATTCCACAGTCTGGCGGTGTTTTTCGTGGAGCAATCAGAGTCTTGCAACGATTTCCCTGTGGGCTGCAGTAATCTATCTCAGGCAAAACGGGAGAAATCGGACGGTTGCAATTATCCCTGCAATATTTATGGGTGCAGTTACAATGACGTATTTTGTTGCTGCCCCCGAATGGCTCGGTTACTGGTGGGAAAAAATGAATGTGAAATTTGATACATATTACATCATTGCACTGATTGCCGGTGTGTTGTTTGCGGTTGCAACACTTCTTGTATACAAAAGAAATACCGGTGATTGACGTGCCTGTGCCTGTTTTGTGTATTGAGTCGTTTTTGTTTGGGAAGAAAATGTGCGACTACTTGTTTTAGCTATCGGATTTTATTAATCTGTATGCAAAAGTATGAAAACAACTGAAAAAAGTGTAATAACAATTCCGAACCTCATGAGTTTTTTCAGACTGGTGTTGGTTCCGTTCATAATGTATGCCTATATTTGTCTCCGTGAATACTATCTTACTGCAGGTCTTGTTCTTTTTTCTGCGCTGACTGATGTTTTGGACGGCTTTCTTGCAAGGAAGTATAACTGGGTTTCAGACTTCGGTAAGTTTCTTGACCCGTTTGCGGATAAAGTAACGCAGGCTGCGATGATTCTGTGTCTTCTTACAAGATATGCCCAGTTGCGACTTCTCATAAAGATTTTTGTGATAAAGGAATTTCTGCAAGGTGTGTGTGTGCTTATTGCCGTGCATAAGTCAAACATTTTTTCGGGTTCAAGATGGTATGGAAAAGTGAGTACCTTTCTTCTTTACACAATGTGCCTTATTCTTATTCTTTTTCCGGATATAAACCGAGCCGGTGTTGATGCAATGACAACCATCTGTACGGTGATGCTTGCGGTTGCTCTGGTAGGTTATACTTTCCTGTCCTTCAAACTTGCCTTCGGCAAACCTGAAAATAAGAAAAGTGAAGAACCCGACAACAGAATTGAGGATTTACGTTACTGAGAAAATTTCAAAACTTTCCTCATAATTTCTGAACTTGCCGGTTGCCATGTAGGTTCTTGTACAATTTTGAAAGAAGATTACTCAGCCAAAAGTATCGTTTTTTTCTACTTTTGGCTATGCAATCTTGTTTGGACTTGAATAGAAATGTCCACTAAAGTTTTGTATCTCTGATAAATCCTTTTGTCCGTATATTATTTCGCACGATTTTCATTGATTTCTGTTGTAAATCGTATATGTTATAGTCAGCCTATAATCGGAAAGGAGATTCAACGAGCAGATCAGAGTAAATCACAATCATAATTCCAACACATTTTTCCTCACTTACAGCGGAATTTGCAATTGTCTTTCCGGCTAAAAAGTTTAGGGTATTCGTAACCCAAACTTGATAAAATTCAGAATTTAGGGTACTGTTTACCTGAAAAGAGTACAATAGCCATGTTTAATTCAATGGAAAATTTAAAACCAAGAGATTTATATCTGAATCAACTGATAGCATTTCAAGACAAAGAACCTGTAAAAGTAATTACCGGAATCAGACGTTGCGGTAAATCCAGCCTTTTATTGCTTATGCAAAAACATCTTCTGGAAACGGGTATTACTCAAGAACAGATTTTATCCATGAATTTTGAATCTATGGAATATCACAATATGAATGTTATGGCATTTTACCAATTTGTTAAGGAAAGGATTTTACATGGAAAAAGGATGTATCTTTTCTTTGATGAGCTCCAAAGAGTTGAAAAGTGGGAGGATGCAGTAAACTCTTTCAGGGTTGATTTTGACTGTGATATTTACATTACAGGTTCAAATGCTTTCTTACTTTCATCGGAGTATTCCACATATCTTGCCGGACGATATGTGGAGATAAAAATGCTGCCATTGTCTTTCAGAGAGCTTCTTGATTTTCACGGTTATGAGATTCAAAAACGTGTGTCTCCTACAGGTGAAATGAAGAAAAGAGCCTATGATAAAAATGGGGAACCTCAGGAATGGGATGAACTCTATGAAGCATTTATTCATTATGGCGGTATGCCCGGTATTTCAGATGTCGGACTTGTTCAGAATCGCGTGTTGGCACTGTTGGATGGTGTTTATTATACGGTTGTTATGCGTGATATTTTGGAGCGTGAAAGGAGGAGAGGACAGCGACAGATTGCAGATCCGATTCTACTCAGGAAAATTATTCTGTTTCTTGCGGACAATATCGGCAACAGTACCTCTCTTACCTCAATCAGTAATACCCTAATGTCGGAAAAGATGCTTGATGGACAGACAAAACGTGAAAAACCTGCAAATCAGACCATTCCCGCATATATCAACGCCTTAATTGAATCACATCTGTTTTACGAAATAAAGCGATTTGATGTAAAAGGTAAAGAGGAACTCAAAACTCTGGGAAAATATTATATAGTGGATATCGGTATAAGAAATTATCTGCTGGGATATAGAGATGTTGATACAGGACATATTCTGGAAAATATTGTGTATTTTGAATTGCTCAGACGCGGGTATGACGTGGCAGTGGGAAAAATCGGAAATAAGGAGATTGATTTCATTGCAACAAAGGATAATGAGAAAATCTACTATCAGGTTACTGAGGACATGACTTCTGAAACCACAAGGACGAGAGAACTTGAGCCCTTGACAATGGTACGTGATAACTATGAAAAGGTTATTCTGGCGATGCGTACCGATTCAACTGCATCTGTTGATGGAATCAAAATACAAAGGGTTATGGATTTTCTGCTTGATGAACGTTTGTAAATAATTTGATAACAGTAATCAACATACCATTATATTTAACAAATGCAGGACGAACCCGCCCTGCCATCAAAAATTCAGCATCACGTCATTACTGCAGTTCAGAATTATCAATATTTTGAGCCGATTTCAAAATTCCATTCATGAATTCTGAACTTGCCTTTGCGGTTTAAAACACTCTTTTGATAATTTTATATTTTCGCCTGCCACTTAAAACAACATACTGTCGCCGAATCTATAGTTCAGCGACACTGAAATTCTACCATATTTCTTTGTTTTGTCAATTCTTACGTATTGTTGCAAGTGTTGTTGTAAAACAAAAGAAAGGAGGCGTAAATGGATGAAAATTTGAGTTTTGAAGAGGTTGCAAAGCAATGGTTTTCAGATAAGAAAAAGACGGTGAAAATCACCACTGAAGAACGCTATAAAATTATACTTGACCGATATCTTTGTCCGTACTTCGGCAAATTAAGGATTACCGATATCAACGCAACTCTGATAAACGATTTTGCTGCGGAAAGTCTTGAAATACTGAATGCAAATACAGTAAGTCTGATTTTTTGTGTTCTGAAAAGTATAATCAACTTTGCAATCAGGCACGGTTACGTAAACAATATCGGTACAAATTACAGAAAAATTCATAAAAGCAGAGTTCCCGTAACAGTACTTACCAAACGAGAATGCAGCAGATTGAATACAGAACTCAACAAGTCTGAAAATCTTTATGATGTCGGCATTTTGATTGCCCTTAATACCGGATTACGACTCGGTGAAATATGTGCGCTGAGGTGGCAGAATGTAGATTTAAGAAGAAAAAGCATAAGAGTAAGCGGTACGGTTCACAGGATTCAGGACGAAACCGGAAAGAATAAAACAAGGCTGGTAATACTCTCGCCCAAAAGTGAATCATCTTACAGAGAAGTACCTATTCCGTCTTTCATACACAAAAAACTCAGTAAAATTGTTTCTTCTCCTGATCTTTTTGTTCTCTCAAAAAAGGCAGACAAAATCACAGAACCGAGAAACCTGCAAAGACGATTTTCCACTCTATGTTATCGTCTGTTCAACAGACCGGTGAAGTTCCACGATTTACGCCACACTTTTGCAACAGAATCCATATCGCAAGGAGTAAACGAGAAAACGGTTTGTGAAATATTGGGTCATTCAAACATCACAACAACGCTGAGTTTTTATGTCGGTGTCAGCTTTGACGATAAGATGCGTGGTGTACGGAAACTTGAAAAAGCAATAGGTCCGCAGACAACAGAAAATTCACACAAAAAGTGTCGCTGAACTATATATTCGGCGACACTATGTTGTTTTAAGTGGCGGGGGAAAATATGAAAACTTCCAGAGTTGTTTTACTGTTATTGCTTTTTATAGCAACAATTTGTCTGTTTGTCAGTTGTAAAAACGAACCGCCGGAAGTAAAGCACTACAGCGTCTGTTTTTATTTTCTTGATGAAGGTTGTGCATATTCATATCAGACGGTGGAAGCTGGGAAAAAGGCAGTAAGACCGGAAGACCCGACAAAAGCCGAATTTGTTTTTGATAACTGGTATCGGGACACATCACTTACACAAGTTTATGATTTCAATTCACCTGTAAACAGTGATATGACATTGTACACAAAATGGAAAGTGGCAGAAAAATATTCAGTAACATACAACGGCAACGGAGCTA
>JAKSPF010000045.1 GCA_024405065.1 Sphaerochaetaceae bacterium
GAGGTTTTATTGCTGTTGCTCTTGTATATTTCGGGCAGTGGCATCCTGTTAAAGTATTCTTAGGAGCGCTTTTGTTTACTTTTGCACAGAGCCTTCAGACTCAGATTCAGATTTATGTGCCGAGTTTTCAGTATTATGAATTTTTGACAATGTTGCCGTACATTCTTGTTATTGTTGTTCTTGCTTTCAACAGAAAACGTAACAGGTTAGGTCCTGCGGCATTAGGCAAAGCTTTTGATCGTGAGTTAAGAGTCTATTAAGGGAACTTCTAAAAACCCATTACGCAAATCTTGCCTCACCTTTTTGGCTGCAAGAAATTTTTTCAAATCCTCATTTGCGACAAGCAAACTGCGGTTTTCTAAAATTCCTTTCGCTCAAAAATCTGATACAATCTTTACATAAGCAGTTTTTAGAAATTCCCTGCAAAAATTCTGACAGCAAACTGAGAGGGGCAGGGGTTTTGCGAATTCCTCGTAGTTACTCTTCTTCAAAACCGAGTTTTTGCCATGCAAGTTTTGCAACGGCCTGTTCCGCATCCTTTTTGTTGTGTCCTCCTACCGGACCGAATGTTCTTCCGTTAAATGTGACATTGAAGTAAAACTGCTGATCATGATCCGGACCTGACGTTCTTATGAGAGTATACTCCGGAACTTTCTTGTACTTTTTCTGCACGTATTCCTGAAGAAGTGTTTTGTAATCTTTTTTGTGTCTGTTGCTTATTACATCATTTATTTCTGAAGAGAGATTTTTCAGAATGAAATCCCGTGCGGTGATGTAATCTCTGTCAAGGTAAACGGCAGCAAAAACAGCTTCAGTACAATCTGCAAGGATTGCTTTTTTATGCCTTCCTCCGGACATCTCTTCACCTTTACCTATGAGAATATAACGGTCAAGGTGAAGATTCTCTGCAACATTGGAAAGCGAATCTTCATTTACAACAAAACTGCGGATTCTTGTATAATCACCCTCATTCAAACAAAGATTTGTGTATAACCAGTCCGATATCACCAGTTGCAACACACTGTCACCTAAAAATTCAAGACGTTCGTTGTCCCGTACCTGTGAATTTTTTGCTTCGTTTGCATAGGATGAATGCACGAATGCATTGTGTAATATTGAAATATCTCTGAAATTCAGACCTGCACTCTTCTGAAATGATAAAAGCTCCCTCAACCTTTCTTCAGGTATAGCAGGAGCTTTGTTTCTTTTTCCGAACATCAATCAAATCAGTGTGGCAAGGAAATCAACAGCCTGTCCGACTGTTTCAAAAGTTCTTCCCTTTTCATCGGGAATTGTAATGTCAAACTCTTCCTCAAAGCCGCTCACAAGATCCAAAATGTCCATACTGTCAGCTTTCAGATCTTTCATAAAATACGAATCAAGCCTGATACTGTCCTCGTCAATGGCAAGTTTTTCGGCAATAATAGCTTTCACCTTGTTAAAAAGTTCAGTTTTATCCATTGTATCAGTCCTCCGGATTTATCATCTGGACACCCTTGTAATATCCGCATTTCGGACATACACGGTGCGGAAGAATGAACGATCCGCATTTTGTGCATTTTGTAAGAGTCGGGGCATCAAGTCTCATATTTGAATCTTTTCTTGATGCAGCTGTAGATTTTGATGTTTTGTATTTAGGTGTAGCCATATTCAACCTCTTTTACGTCAGATTCCGGGGGAACCATGCAGGTTCCTCTACAAACAACATTGTGAGAATATAAAAAAAAACGTAATAAGTCAACTGCACGCGCTATTTCCATGTGATTGAAAGAAACACTAAGAATGAATAATATATCATAACACAACGCTAATTGAGGCTTTTCAGAGGTGCCCTTATGTTCAAAGAAGTTAATCCTAAACAGAATTTCCCGGAGATGGAAGAAAAAATCCTGAAATTCTGGAATGAAAATTCAATATTCAAAAAGTCCGTTGATTTCAGACCTGCAGACAACGAATTTTCTTTTTATGACGGTCCTCCGTTTGCAACGGGTCATCCGCATTACGGGCATCTTGTTCCGGGGACAATAAAAGACATCATACCCAGATATCAGACAATGAAAGGAAAACGCGTTGTCAGAAACTGGGGATGGGATTGTCACGGTCTGCCCGTTGAAAATGAAATGAAGAAAAAGCTGGGGATTTCCAGTGCAAAGGAAATTGAGAAATACGGTGTTGCAAAGTACAATGAGGAGTGCCGTTCAATCGTATTGAGATTTACAAGTGACTGGGAAAAATCAATTTCTCGCATGGGCAGGTGGGTTGATTTTGAGCATGGTTACAGAACCATGGATCCGTCATTTATGGAAAGTATATGGTGGGTTTTCAAAACTCTGTATGACAAGGGTCTTATTTACAAGGGGTATAACATTCTTCCATATAGTCCCGGTCTCGGTTGTCCTCTTTCAAATATGGAAGTCAATCTCGGCGGTTATAAAGATGTAACAGATCCTGCAGTGACTGTCAGGTTCAGGGTGAAGGACACAGCAAATACGTATTTTCTTGCATGGACAACAACACCGTGGACTTTGCCGAGTAATCTTGCTCTTGCACTCGGTCCTGAAATTGACTATGTGAAGCTCAAAGACAATGATTCGGGTGATTTCTACATTTTGGGAAAGAACAGGATTTCTGCATACTACAAAGAGGAAAGCGCATACACAATTGTTGAGGAATACAAGGGAAAAGAGCTTAAAGGAATGCGTTACGAACCTCTCTTTCCTTATTTTGCACATCTCTATGAGCAAGGTGCGTTTGTCACCGTTTTGGGTGATTACGTTACAACTGAAGACGGATGCGGTATTGTCCATACGGCACCCGGTTTCGGTGAAGATGATTACAATGTGCTTAAAGGTTCCGGTATTCCGGTAATCTGTCCGATTGACGACGAGTGTAAATTCACATCCGATGTTCCTGAATATGAGGGAATTTTTGTTAAAGATGCAGACAAACCGATAATTCAAAGGCTGAAGGAAGAAGGAAAGCTTGTAAAGAGAGAAAATTATCTCCACAGTTATCCTTTCTGCTGGAGAACCGGTTCGCCCCTTATATACAGGGCAATGGATTGCTGGTATGTAAGTGTTACCAAGTTCAAGGACAGAATGGTTGCCAACAACAAAAAAGTTACATGGGTGCCTGAACATCTGAGAGACGGAAGATTCGGAAAATGGCTTGAAGGTGCAAGGGACTGGGCAATCTCAAGAAACAGATTTTGGGGAAATCCCATTCCTGTATGGCAGTGTGACGGTTCCGATTATGTTGAGGTTATCGGCAGTATTGAGGAACTGGAAAAGAAATGCGGTAAGAAGGTTACCGATATTCACAAACACTTTGTTGATGATCTTACATGGCCGAGTCCCGACGGGAAAGGAACAATGAGAAGGGTTCCGGATGTACTTGACTGCTGGTTTGAAAGCGGAAGTATGCCTTACGGACAGCTGCATTATCCGTTTGAAAATGTTGAAAGATTCAATAAAATATTTCCTGCTGATTTTGTCTGTGAAGGTCTTGATCAGACAAGAGGGTGGTTTTACACACTTACAATCATGGCAACGGCACTGTTTGACAAACCGTGTTTTATGCACAATGTCACTAACGGAATCATTTTGGCGGAAGACGGTGAAAAGATGTCAAAAAGTAAGGGCAATTTCACCGATCCGATGATTCTTGTTGATCAGTTCGGTGCGGATTCATTGAGGTTTGCTCTGATGAATTCGCAGGCTGTCCGTGCTGATGATCTGAAATTTTCCGACAATATGGTAAAAGATGTGCTTAAAACTCTTATTTTGCCGTTGTGGAACAGTTACTCTTTTTTTGTTACATACGCAAATCTTGACGGATATACCCCGTCGGAAACGCCTTATGAGAAATTGAGGAACCCTTTGGACAGATGGATGATTTCAACTCTTGAAGCACTTATTCACAATATGGATGATGCCCTCTCCGGTTATGATATTCAGACTGCCTGCGGATACCTTGTCACATTTATGGACAGTCTTAACAACTGGTTTATAAGGAGAAGCAGAAGGAGATTCTGGAAGAGCGAGAATGACAGTGACAAGAAGATGGCTTATGATACGCTCTACAAAGTTCTTATAACATTCTGTAAGCTTGCTGCACCCATAGTTCCGTTCATTACCGAGGAAATTTATCAAAATCTCAAGGTGAGTGATGATCCGCAGTCCGTGCATCTCTGTGATTATCCGGTTTATAATGAGAAGCACCGTGATTATGTTCTTGAAAAAATGATGGCTCTTACGGTTAAGGCTATTACTATGGGACGTTCACTCAGAAGTTCAAACAGCATAAAGAACAGGCAACCTCTTAAAAAGGTTTTCCTTGTGGACAGATTACAGGCTGACAGGAAGATTCTTGAGGAAATGAAGTCAATAATTGCCGAAGAACTTAATGTCAAGGAAGTTGAGATTCAGAGTGACGAGTCTTCTCTTGTGGATTATTCTGCAAAAGCAAATTTCAAGATTCTCGGTGCAAAACTCGGTAAGCACATGAAGGAGGTTGCTGCAAAAATACAGGAACTTCATAACGAACATATTGAGAAATTACTCGGAGGTCTGAAACAGACTCTTAAGTACGGTGAGAACCAGAGCATAGATATTTCATCAGATGATGTTCTTGTTCAAAGAGAGGAGAAAAAGAATCTCAAAATTCTCAATGAAGGTGAATTGACTGTAGGTTTTGATACGGAAGTTACAAAAGAACTTTTGTATGAAGGACTTGCAAGGGACATAATCAGATCCATTCAGACGTTGAGAAAGGAGAGCGGTCTTGAGGTTTCTGACCGTATTGATCTGAAGATTGCAGGTGATGAAGAGGTCAGGGAAGTCTGTGACGTATTCAAGTCTTTCATAAGCAATGAGACTCTTGCCGCAAAACTTGAGTATGTTACGGAACTTGATACTTCGGAAAATGAAATCGGAATTAAACTGAAAATAAAGAAGGTCTGATGAAAAAAGCTTGCTTCACTTCACTTTTTACAATTTTGCTTCTTGTTTCGTGTGTGACACCTTTCGGTGAAAGGAATCCTGTTATCAGTAGATTCAACACAAGGAACGGCGTGCTTGCAACATTCAAGCAGGAGGGTGTTGTAAGCAGAATTTCAGTTGTTCTGAAAGAGGATGAATTTTTCGGAGTGATAGAGGGAAATTTCAGCAAAACCAGAGCAAAGAAATTCATATCTGAAAGTGATTTGTCTGCTTTCGGATACGATAGACTTGCTGAAAAATACGGTGAGATTTACTTTTCGTTTCCGGCAAACGGACTTGTCTTTTTTTCAAATGAGAAATCAGACGGTCCTGATTTGAGAGAAGGTAGTTTTGATATGGAACTGAGCAGGGAACTTATGTCCGGAAAGTATGGTTTCTTTACTGAAAACCTTTCTCTCCTTCCTGCTGAAACCGGAGCAGCGGATCTTCCTGGCGATAAAATCAATTTCATACTTGTTTCTGAGTCTGAAGGTAAGAGCATAGTAAGGTTTTCCGTGACAGACAAAAAGGACAGTGATGCTCTTCTGAAATTTCTGAAAGCGGACTATGTGAAAAATTTGAAATTAAGCGGACAGAAAATTGATGTTGAAGAGCTTAAAGATGTAATTTTTCAAAGTGGTCTTGATGTGTATTTTGTAAGTGATTCGTTATTCGGAGGTGTTCTTCAAAATGGAAAATAAAAAGACTCTTTTTTCTGCTGTTCAACCCAGCGGAATACTTACTCTCGGGAATTATGTCGGTGCAATAAGCAACTGGAAAAGATTGATAGAAGAGTACGATTGTATATACGCATTGGCTGATCTTCATACCCTTACGGTGAAGCAGGTACCAGCAGAACTCAGAGCACATTCCTATGAACTTGCTGCGCTCTACATTTCATGCGGGATTGATCCTGAAAAGTGCATTCTTTTTTGTCAGAGTCATGTCCACGAACATGCGGAACTTACATGGATACTGAACACGATGACATATCCGGGTGAACTTCAGCGTATGACTCAATTCAAAGATAAAAGCAAAAGTCATTCCGACAATGTAAATATGGGACTTATGGATTATCCCGTGCTTATGGCCTCAGACATTCTTCTTTACAATGCTCATCTTGTACCTGTCGGTGCGGATCAGAAGCAGCATCTTGAACTGACGAGGGATCTTGCAATCAGGTTTAACAGCAGATATTCGGATACTTTTGTTGTTCCTGAACCGTATATAGCCAAAACCGGTGCAAAGATTATGAGCCTTCAGGATCCGGAAAAGAAGATGAGTAAAAGCGATGCCAATGTGAATGCTTTTATATCAATGAATGACGATCGTGATACAATTATAAAAAAATTCAAAAGGGCGGTTACTGACAGCGGAAATGAGATAAGAGCTGATGAATCAAAGCCCGGTATAACCAATCTTCTTACAATTTACTGTTGTGTAACAGGGAAGGAACTCTGTGATGCGGAAAAGGAATTTGACGGTGTCGGTTACGGCAATTTCAAAATTGCGGTAGGGGAGGCTGTTGCTGACCTTATTGAACCTGTAAGATGTGAAAAAGACAGGATTCTTTCTGATAAATCCTATCTGGATAAGGTCTTTGCAGACGGTGCTCTCAGGGCAGAACATATCGCAAGAAAAACCCTCTCAAAAGTTTATCGTAAGGTAGGACTTGTTGAGAGAAAGTTTTAAATTCATACCCTGTAGCTGATTTCGTACTCTGTTGCTTCATCTGCACATTTTATCAGGATGTCATCTATGTTCATCTTGCTGAATGACGATTTTTCCGTTTCGGAATCAGGACGAACCAGAGGATGCTTGGGGCTGAACACAACACAGCAGTCGTCATAAGGGAGAATGCTTGTATCATAAGTGCCTATTTTCCGTGCTGTTTCAATAATTTCCTGTTTGTCCATTCCGACAAGCGGTCTGAGAACAGGAATATCTGTCATTGAACTTGTGAAACACATTGCTTCAAGTGTCTGTGATGCAACTTGACCGAGAGCTTCACCGGTTACAAGAACTTTACATTTTCTTTTTTTTGCAATTATGTCGGCAACTTTTATCATTGCGGCACGCATCATAAGTGTGTGTTCATCTTCTTTTGAGTGGTCTTTTATCCACAGTTCTGCATCCGTAAAATTCACAACGTCAAGTGTTGTTCCCTGCAGTGAAGGGCCGAGAAGTTTTGCAAGGTCTTTTACCTTTTGTAGTGCTTGATCCGAGGTGTAGGGATAGGCGTGAAAATACAGACAGTCAAGTTTGAGACCTCTTTTTGCCATTCTCCATCCTGCAACCGGTGAATCTATACCTCCGGAAAGGAGCAGAAGCCCTCTTCCCGAAACGCCTACAGGAATACCACCGCAACCGTCAATCGGAGATGTGTACATATAAACCTCATTGCGTATTTCAACGTACAGTATTTTCTGAGGATTATGTACATCAACTTTCATGTCCGGATATCTTTCAAGAACAACACCTCCCAGCTCCGCTTCAATTTTGTAGCTGTTCATGGGAAATTGCTTGTGGGCTCGTCTTGCTTCAACCTTGAATGTTCCTGTTCCGTCGGAAAAGGGGGCTGCGGAAATAAGATCAACAGCAGTTTTTCTGATTGTTTCCCATTCCTTTGAACATGTTACGGCTTTTGAAAAACCTGCAATTCCAAAAGTAGAGCTTAAGGCTTTTTTTACTGTTTCTTCCGGACAATTTTTGTCTACACTGAGATAAAAGCGTCCCTTTTCCCTTAAAAGAAGGCTATGATAAGGGTGAATTTTCAGTTTGATGTTGTTTTTCAGTTTTTTTTCAAAAAAACTTCTGTTTAACCCTTTGAGACTTATTTCACCGAGTTTTATAAGGTAAAGATTTGAATTTTCAAGTTTGTTTTCCATTAAAGCTCCTTTGCAAGTTCTTTTACTTCCTGTTCTGTATTCAACTGAGAAAGTGAAACCCTGATTGCGGACATCCTGTTCAAAGGATCAATGTTCATTGCAGACAGGACACTTTCAGCCTTACCTCTTGAATTGGAACTGCAGGCACTTCCCGAGGACATACAGAATCCTTTATCATCCATCATTCTTATATACACTTCACTTGGAGTGGGTTTGACTGAAAAGGTAATGATATACGGAGAAAAACGGTTTGATGAAGCACAGGAAGGAGAGAGTAGTGTATAGCCTTTTTCAAGTACAGCATCTTCAACTATTCTTCTGAAGTGCATTACTGTGCTGTAATTTTCTTCAAAACCGCTTAATGAACTTTCAAGAGCGGTTACCATAGCCGCAATTGCAGGCAGATTTTCGGTACCGGGTCTGAGACCATATTCCTGTCCTCCGCCATTGGACAGAGAATTGATTGATTTGTTTCTATTGAAAAGAATACCGATTCCACGTGGTCCGCCGAACTTATGAGATGAAAAAGCAGCAGAATCAATATCAAGATTTTTGAGGCAGAATTCTGTTTTTCCGAGAGCCTGTACTGCATCACAGTGAATGTGAATTTTTCTTCCGTTGTTTTTTTCAAAGTTTCTGATGATATCCACACATTCTGTAATCGGTTGTACAGTGCCTGTGACATTGTTTACCGCCATTATACATACAAGTTTTGTTTTGGAATTCAGATTTTTTTCAAGTTGCGCCGGATTAATGTATCCTGAAGGACAATTAAGTGATGTTACAATCCATCCGTGATTTTCCAGTGTTTTTTTATGCTCTAAAACGGCAGAATGTTCTATGCCTGTTGTGATTATGTGACCCGGAACCGGTTGTGTAAGAGGAGAATTCATGATTATAGAATCGCTTTCCGTTCCTCCTGATGTAAAAAATATTTCATCAGGTTCTGAACCGATGGCAGCAGCGGTTCTTTTTCTTAATTCGTTGAGTTTGCTTTTTGCACGGATACCTTCTGAATGTACCGACGACGGATTACCTATGAATTCTGATGAAATCCTGCAATATTCATCAAGAGCATTTTGCAAAACAGGAGTTGTTGCAGTCCAATCAAAATAATGCTTTATCATACTGTTGCCGCCTGTAAAACCGCATTGCGCAAAACCTCTTCCGGAATATTG
>JAKSPF010000046.1 GCA_024405065.1 Sphaerochaetaceae bacterium
CTGTTAAATTGATGTAATTGTAATTTATTACATAATAAATAATTGGTTTGGCAAAATTATTTTTTCAATTTTGATTTTGCGGATTCCCAGTATTTATCCAATTGAGTTTCATTAAGATTATCAATATCTTTGCCGTCTTCCTGAGCAAGTTTACGGACAAGATTGAATCTTTTTATAAATTTGGCGTTTGCATTTTGTAAAGCATCTTGAGGTTTAACTTTATACCAGCGACACAGATTAACAACAGTAAAGAGTAAGTCTCCAAGTTCCTCCTCAAGTTCCTCGTGATTTTCAGCTTTTTTTACTTCACAGATTTCTTCATTTACTTTATTGAATACACCGTTGATGTCAGACCATTCAAAACCGACTTTTGCAGCTTTCTTTGAAATTTTGTAACAGCGTTCAAGTTCAGGTGAATTTCTTTCAACATCAGAGAAAAAATTTTCAGTATCTTCAGATCTGCCTTCAATATCTTTTTTAATTTTCTTCCAGTTTATTAAAACTTCATCTGAATCGGAAACTTTTGTATCTGAAAAAACATGAGGATGTCTTCTGATGTATTTTTCACAGGCATCATTGAGAGAATCAGAAAGTTTGAAATCTCCGTTCTGATCATGAATTTTCGCCAGTAGAAAAAGATTAAGAAAGACATCACCGAGTTCTTCTGATTGATGTGCCTTATCATTATCTGTCAAGGCATCTATATATTCGTATATTTCACCTTGCATTGAACGGACTATATCTTTCGGCATTTGTTCATTGTCCCAAGGGCAACCGTCTTTCGGATCTCTGAGAAAACAAACAATATCATAAAGATTTTTAAAACACTGAGATATGTTTTCAGATTTGACAAGTTTGTAATCTATCATACAGACTTTCCTCCTTAATAAAAATTTTTTTTCTGACAATTCTGCATGAACCGGCAATACGGAATTTGTTACAATCTGGACCGAAAACGGATTTGAAAAGATTTTTCTCGCCGTTAACAAAGACAGAAAAACCGCCGTTTATTTCGTTGACTGAAAAATTCGGATCGTCAAACGTTGTACGCTGTTTTAAAACAGTCTGAATATCAGGATCTGATATATCGGTAAATTCATATAAAGAACCTGTCAACCGACTTGCCAAACTGATTTTTGCACCAGAGGTAACCTGTTTTACAACAGAATAAGATTTTATAACAAAACCTTCTGCAAGTTTTGAATTCAACCTCTCTGCTGTATCACTTCCCAACTGAGATAGAGGCAGCTCACAGAGCAGTAATTCGTTCTCGCCTTCAACACCCATTGAAACGGGATTAAGAAATTCCATACGGGGTTTAGGATTGAACCCTTCTGTGAATTTTACAGCCAAACCGCTTCTTTGAAATGCCATCTCAAATTGTCTCATAACGGCAATGTGAGAATTGAATACAGCTTTTCCGGATTTTGAATATGTTAAAACAACCTGTCTGTAATCAGAAATATCAAAATTTTTATGAGAAACTTTTTTTATTTTCTGAAAATCGTAAAATTCAGAATTATCTGTTCTTAAAACCGATGCAGCATTTTTTCCGCATACACCGCACTTATGAGAACAATTCTCTTTACAAATAGAGGTTAATTCATGTTCCGCAGCCTTGTTCCACTCCTCTTTCAGATAATTTTCGGAAACATTCATTGAAACGGATTTCCATGGAAGGTCAGACTCGGTTGAAAATTTGTAGTCGGACGGATCATATTCACTGTCTGCAAGGGCTTGCTGCCATTTTGAAAAATCAATGTATTCATCCCATGCATCAAGTCTGCAACCGAGTTTATAAGCTGTTTCTATGAATTTTGAGCATTTATCAGTTCCTCTTGAAATAATTCCTTCAAGAAAGGAGATTGAGGGTTCATGATAGGATACTTTAATCCCGGGAATTGCAGAAACAAGAGCCCTTTTTATACTTTTGAGGTGAATATCAGATTCTTCAAGATTCAGTTGTTTTGCCCATTGAAACGGTGTATGAGCTTTTGGAATGAATGTTCCTATATTGATATTCATATTGATTCCCGTGGCCTGCTTTATCTGTTTAAGGTACTTTACAATCTCGTCTTCTTCTTTTTGCGGATCAACAAAAGGTAAACCAACCATGAAATAAAATTTTGCAAGTCTCCACCCTCTTTTTTTAGCTTCGGAAATAATATCAATGACATGTTCAATAGGAACTTCCTTGTTGAGAGAACGTTGATTTACAAGATCCGGCGTCTCTATTGCAAAAGTAAGACCGCTTTTACGTACTTCAGAGATCTGTTCAAGGATTCCCAAGGAAAAGGAACTTACTTTCAATGACGGTAATGAAAAAGAAATATTCTTCCCTGAAAAATCTTCATTTAAAACTTTTATCAGCACATCAAGATCCGGATAATCACCGGAAGAAAGGGATGAAAGAGTAATTTCTCTGTACCCCTGTTCATTGACAATATGGCTGACAAGATTGTATACGGTACTCAGACTTCTCTGCCTGAACGGTTTGTAGTACTGTCCTGCGTGGCAGAATCTGCAACCGTTAGGACAACCTCTCATTATCTCAACCGTGCCGTGATCCTGCGCAACCTGAAAAGAAGGAATTACATAATTCTGCAATACAGGTTGCTCTTTTGCAGTACCGAAGGTTATATCTACGGCACGTCTTGTGGTTATCTTTTTTTCTTTGGACCAAAGACAGCCGATATCCTTTAACGCTTCAATCCTTTCAGATCTTTTTTTGAATTTTTTAAGAATCTCAACAATATTTGCAGTTTCGGTTTCGCCCTCTCCTATGTAAACAAAATCTACAAATTGGGCAAATGGAAGCGGATTTGTAGCCGCAGGTCCTCCGATAATAATCACCGGGTCACTTTCACGTCGATCTTCTGTATGAAGGGATATTCCTCCAAGTTCAAGAATCTGCAGTATATCAGTTGCTGCAAGTTCACATCCCAAACTGATTCCCAAATAATCAAGATTACAGAGAGCAAAATGTTCTCTCAATGTAAAAAGCGGGATACTTTTTTCTCGCAGAACTTTTTCAAAATCAGGAGCCGGAGAAAACACTCTGTCACAAAATACACCGGAACATCTGTTAATAAGGTCATAAAGTATTTTTACGGCACTGTTGGACATTCCTATTTCATAAAGATCGGGAAAACACATTGCACATTTTAAATCACCGTCAGTGTAGTGTGATTTTCCGACAATATATTCACTGCCGAAATATCTTGCAGGGTTTTCAATTTCAAATATCTGTGACCCTATTTCCTTTTCTATACCGATAATACGACCGAATACGTCCTGCCTCATTTTAAAACTTCCAAAAGAGAATTAAGAATACTTATATCATCAGGTTCTGCATGTCCCGATTCTACAAATTTTTTTGCAAGGATTTTGAACGAGGAAATTTCTTCAGGTAAAATGTTGTGACTCCATGCAACAAAAAAAGAGGTTACATACTGAGAACTTAAAGGATAGTTACATACAAGAGATGCAAAATCCTCTATGGAAAGAGACTCCGAAAGATAATCAGACAGAATAACCTTTGCTTCTTCTGTTTTATCAAGTTTAAGGTATGATTTGTACAATGTTATCTGTTGTGCCGTACCATCTGTAGGAAGAAGAAGAAGAATATTAAGTAAATCCGATAAACCGTAATTAACTGCAAAATCAGCGGCAGGTTGTCTTGGACTGTATGAGTCTGCTGTAAGCAGATAACGAATCACATTTTCTCTTGTAGACAAATCAGATGTTGCAGTAAGTTTGTTGCATGAAACACCGGCAAGAATAAAAAAAGAGAGGACGATAAGAATACAGAATTTCGTTTTCATAATCATCCTCCAAAAAAATATAAACAGAAGGTTTTCCATAAGCCGGGTTCTGTTTATGCAATCATCTGTCTGAAACTGAAGTTACCTTCAGTCTTTAGCGTTCTACCCGTATGTTAAGGACGGACAATCCACATACTTCTTGAACTTGCCACTGATGAGGCTTGCCGGCAAAGCTCATTACTGAACTTTCGGTGGTCTCTTACACCGCCGTTTCACCCTTACCTTTTTCAAGGCGGTCTGTTTTCTGTTGCGCTTTCTGTTACCTTACGGTACCCGGTCGTTAACCGGCATCATGTCCTGCGTGGCCCGGACTTTCCTCCCGAGTACAAACTCAGGCGATTGCTTGTAAAACCTTCAAATCTGACTCAATCATCAAAAAGATTTTCGTCTTCTGAGATGAACTCTTCAGTTGAACCGTTTTCTTCGTCTTCGGTGTGTACATCGCCATGTACAAGTTCTTCAACTTTCCTGTCTTCTTCCGATTCCTCATAATACAGGATACGGCTGCAGTAAGGACAGAAATTTATATCAGTGTTCTTTCTGACATCATTTGCAAATTGTTGAGGCAACTCCATGTGACAGCCTTGACAGATGATACCGTGAACAGGAACAACACCTACTCCACCCTTATTTCTTATTATTCTTTCAAATTTAAATAAAAGATTCTGCGGAAGTCCGGTTGACAACTCATCCCTTTCAGATATTTTTCCCTTGAGCAATTCTTCCTGTTCTGCGATAAGGGCATCTTTCTTTGCAGTTTCCTCTCTGACCTCTTCCTCCTGAGACTCTACCATATCGGCACTTATCTGCAACTTAACTTCAAGTTCTGCAAGATATTTCTGTTTTGCATTGTAATTTTTCAGAAGAGACTGTTCATCTGTCTTTGCATCTTCAATTTCTTTCAGAAGATTCTCACACTCTCTTGAAAGAGTTGTGATTTCTATCTGTTTTTCTTTAGCTTCTCTTTCCTTACCTTTTGCGGTATATCTCTGCCAAAGAGATTCTACATCAGCTTTTATCTGCTCACACTTATTGTGCATTTCAAGATAATCCATCTTGGTCTTCTGCAAAACTGCCTGCTTGTCATTGAGAACCTTGGGAATTTCACGAATCCTGTCCTCAATCACAAACTGCTGTGCAAGTACCGTCTGAAGCTTTTTCAGCTTGTCATAATCTATACCCATCACCAACTCCCTTATACGTAATCCTTGAGTTTCTTTGCTCTCTTCGGATGTCTCAACCTTCTGAGAGCCTTTGCCTCAATCTGTCTTATTCTTTCTCTTGTTACTTCAAAATACAACCCAACTTCTTCAAGTGTCAATGAGTAACCGTCATCAAGACCGAATCTCATCTTCAAAACTTCCTGTTCTCGGGGAGGAAGCGTCGCCAGAACTTCTTTAAGCTCTTCCTGTAAAAGAGCAAACGAAGTTTGCGTTGCAGGATTTTCAACATCCTTGTCCTCTATGAAATCAGAAAGAAGCGAGTCCTCTTCCTCTCCCACCGGTGTCTCAAGACTTATGGGTTCCCTTGCTACGTTCTTCACCGTCTTGACCTTACTTGTAGGCCATCCGAGCTTCACTGCAATTTCATCATCAGTCGGCTCACGCCCGAGAGTCTGCATCAACATTCTTGATTCACGCACAACCTTGTTGATTTGTTCAATCATATGAACCGGGACTCTTATCGTTCTTGCCTGATCACTTATACTGCGGGTAATCGCCTGTCTTATCCACCATGTTGCATAGGTTGAAAATTTGTAACCCTTTCTATACTCAAATTTTTCAACGGCTTTTATCAAGCCGATATTACCCTCTTGAATGAGATCAAAGAAATGCAGCCCTCTGTTTGTATACTTTTTTGCAATGGAAACAACCAGACGGAGATTAGCCTGAATAAGCCGATCCTTTGCCGTTTTCAGCATCTGCATTCCGCGTTTTATCTCAAGAGCCTGAGAAATGATTACATCACAACTGTCTTCAAAATCAAACTCAATGTTTCTGAGGCTTCTTAAAGTATTCTGGTATTGCGTGGTAAGATCTCTGATCTGATCAAAAGGCATACCCAACTGTGCTTCAACAGAATCTCTTTTTGTTGATGTTGAAAGGTCTCTTGAAAGTTGTCTCGCCTCCTTGATACTTGAAATCTGAAGCTTGTCTTCAAGTATCTGTCTGCTGTTTTTGAATTTGCAGATATCTTGCTCCGCTGTGAGAAACCTGTCCGTGAACATCGTTATTTCTTCCGGTTGAAGTTCAATCACGGCAAGTTTTTTCAGAATCTGATTTTTTTTCTTTATGATGTCGTCATTGTGCAGGACTTCTTCACCGGAAGCCTGTTTATTCTGCTTCAGTTCAATGTAATTTTTCAGCTGCCCCTGAACATCTTTAAGAGCTTCTCTGTAAAACGATGCATACCTCTTTTGTTCTGTAATAAGTTCTTTCTGATCTTTTACGTTGAAATCTTCTGCTTCTTCGTACTTTGTATTGAGTTTCACAAGAATGTCTGCAAAACAGGTAATCAAAATTCCGGATTTACTTATGACATCTTTAATTATCAGAGAACCCTCTTCCATTTGCTTTGAAAGTTGGACTTCATCATCAGCCGTAAGAAGTGTTTCTTTTCCAATTTCACGAAGATATAACCTTATCGGATCATCTGAACCGGTATCGGTCTTATCAGTACTGAGGATTGCAGGTCTGTGAGCGGCATGTTCAATATCCTCATCAATGTTTGAAATTGAATCAATTGATACGGAGCCGTCATCAAAATTTTCATGGATAAAACTTTTGGTGTATGAGGATTTTTCATCTAATTCATCCTCGTCTTCATCCTCATCTTCGTCTTCATCCTCGTCATCAAACGATACTTCATTTTCAACGGCATCAAGTTCATCGTCCGTAGGTTCCTGATCCATGAAATCAGTATCTGAATCTTCCTCTGCGTCAAGAAGATCATCGCTTTCATCTTCTCCCGACTCATCAAATTCAACTATTTCCGCATCGGCCGGGTCTTCCGAAAACTCACCCTCTTCCTGAGATTCGTTAATGAGAAGATTTCTTTTTGCAAGTTCATCTCTGAAATAATCAAACAACTCCTCGTCAACATTTTTGTCTACAAGGTAATCGTTCAAATCCGATACGGTGAACTGATTTTCATTTTGAGCTGAATAAATCAGTTCCTGAAGTACCTCACTGGTTCTGTTCTCTTCACTCATCAGCTTTTGATAACCTCTGTTTAGCCTTTAATTCTTCAATTTCCCTGTCAATTTTTACTTTTGCCTCTATCATTTGCAATATCTCATCTTGACCGGTAGTTTCAACTTCAGATCCGTTGATAAGTTGCAGGATGTTGTTTCTGCGTTCCTCAAGTCTTGCAATGTTAATTGTGTCAATCACGCTGTCCAGTTCTTCCGTATCTCCCGGATCGGACCTGTCTTCTGCAAGAAAAGAAATCACCAGATTCTTCAATTCCTGATTATCAATCATCTGAATAATCACTTCATCGGATTCTATCCCCTCCCTGACTGCATCTTCAAGAACCGTAAACAGCTTACGAGCAAAATCATCTTGCAGATAGTTGATACGCACTCTATGTCTGAAATATTCAAAACCATTGCGATTCTTAATCAGATGAAGCAAAACATTGAGCTGTACAGATACTTCGGCAGGACTGTATGTTTTTTCTTTTCTGAATTCACTGTCTGTTTCAGATTTGCGTCCGCTCTGTTTATGTTTTCTGAAATCACTCAAAATCTGCTCTTCGGAAATTCTCAAAATTTCTGAAAGATATTTCACATAGCCCTGTCGTTCAATATCTGATGATGTTGCCTCCAGGTATGGGCTAACCTCCTTGAACACGGATAATTTGCCTTTGGGCTGCCGTATATCATACAATTTTAATGCAGAATGTACAAGATGAGAAAAAGCCGGTTCCACATTTTCACAAGCTTTTGCTAGGGCTTCGGCCCCCTGCTCTTCAAGCATTTGCGATGCATCTTTTGCATTGTCAAAAGGTTTTATTACATATGTTTCCAAATCATTTTGCTGACAGATAAGTGCTGCTCTGATTGTTGCTTTTTGACCGGCATTGTCAGAATCAAAAAGAAGAAAAACTTTTTTACAGTACCGTTTAATCAGTTGTGCCTGTTCTATTGTAAATGACGTACCGAGAGGAGCACAGGCATAACCTATTCCTGCCTGATGGAGAGAAACAACATCAAAATTTCCTTCACAGAGAATAACCTGCTGTTTTTCTTTAAGAAGCGGCAAACTTTCGTAAAATCCAAAAAGATTGTTCTTTTTGCTGTAAATGACTGAATCACTTGAATTTTTGTATTTCACCTTACTGTCCGGATTCAAATCACGTCCGGAAAAGGCCACAACATTACCTTGCCATGTTCTTACAGGAAAAAGTATTCTGTTTTTGAAAAACGGTTGATTTGCAAGACCGTTATGTTCTTTGTATATCAATCCGCTCTCCCATAAAAGCTCGTCTGAATAATTCTGCTTTTTGAGAAAATCATACAACCAGTCAGAGTTTGACGGAGCATATCCTAGAAGGAACTTTTCACATGATTCACTTGATATGTTACGTTTTTCAATGTAATTCCTTGCTTCAGATGCTTCTTTTTTCAAAAGAAGCACCTGATGAAATCTTTTTGAAATTCTGTTGTAAATATCCTGAATTGCCTGCTGTCTTGAATATTGCTTTTTTTCTTTTTCAGTTTCTTCTTTCAGTTCAATTCCTGCTTTTTTTGCAAGATTTTGTATGGATTCAGGAAAAGTGAGGTGTTCCATTTCCATAAGAAATGTAAACATATTTCCGCTTTTTCCACAACCGAAACATTTGAAAAACCCTTTATCATCATGAACAAGAAAAGACGGTGTTTTTTCCTTGTGGAACGGACAACACGCTTTGAAATCGTCCGTACTGCCGACTCTTGTAAGTCTCACGTAGGAACCGATTACATCACTCAATCGGAGTCTGTTTTTTATTTCTTCAATAACTGATTCAGAATATTTAGGCACAACCAAAAACCAATAAAGACAGTTAAGGTCTCCTTCACAAGAAGAAGACCTTAATTGGAGAGAGAAGGATTCGGACCTTCGAAGGCTGAGCCAACAGATTTACAGTCTGCCCCCTTTGACCGCTCGGGAACCTCTCCA
>JAKSPF010000047.1 GCA_024405065.1 Sphaerochaetaceae bacterium
ATACAGTGCTCGATATTCGTAAGGTAGTATTGCTACGAGAACCACCACAGTGGAATAAAGTTCGTGACCCCAGCAGAACGTTGTTAAGGTCAGGCGAAAATCGCCCAAAAAAGTCAGTCTATCCAGAATCCGTTGTCCCACACTAATACTGCAAGTGTTTTCTTATTCTTCTTGCTACAGAACAGAAACATACTTTTAGAAAACGGATTCCCGTTTTCCGGCGAAGTACTATGTTTTTTCCGTAGATTTTTATAAAACCTCCATTCTTAAAGATTCTTGCAATGCATAAAAACCTTATTTTGCAAGTGAAAAATGCAGTTTTTTTATAAAATAATAATTGTTAAAATTTTTTTTCTTATGCAACATATCAATAGTACTTCATAGTACTTTAATCCTGTGACTGTTCACGATTTACTTTCAAGACAGAAAAAGTGCTAAATTTCAGATTTTTGATACATACAGGAACATATTTGACAGAATCCGAGATTTACAAAATGCCTAAAAACTACCTCTTGTTTTGCTTATAGAGTACTATGTTTTGAGCAAAACGACGGAAGTCAGGTTGCATGAAATTGGTATCTCTGAGAGCATAATCATGACAATCGGATAATTTGAAAGGTAAAAGAATCTTTCACTAAGCTAATTTTACGATGTGATCTGTGACTTTTTCCGCTTCGGAAATATCATGGGTAACCCAGACAACCGTTCTTTGCGTACTGCGGTGAAGATTCAGAAAAACATCCGTGATTGAATCCTTACTTGCGGAATCAAGGTTCTGAAACGGTTCGTCAAGCAAAATTATGTCTGACGGGAAACTGAATGCACGAGCTATGGCAACACGTTGTCTCTGACCGCCGGAAAGGCTTTGAGGATAACGTTTGAGAACATCGGACAACCCTACAAGTTCAAGATACTTCAGAGCAACGGCTTTATCTGAAACGAGCGCAACATTGTCAATAACGGTTTTCCATGTGAAGAGCCGAGGTTCCTGAAAGAGATAACTTATTCTTTCCGAATTTTTCTCTATCACTCCGCCGTCAGGAGACACAAGTCCTGCAATGATGTTGAGCAGTGTTGTTTTTCCGCAACCGGAAGGTCCCATTACACAGGTGATTTCACAATCCGGAATATCCATACAGAGGTTTTTGAAGACAGGAGTATCTCCGAAAGATTTGGTGAGATTCAAAACCTTCATTTTCCGATCCTTCTCTGCGTGATTTTCCTGATTGCCGTATCAAACAGAAAATCTCCGGTAACCGTAAGCAAAACCGCTACCGCAGTCCATGCAAAGACTTTTTCCGTTTCAAGCTGAATCTGAGCAAGCTGCATACTGCGTCCCACACCATGTGACGGTAAAGTAAGAACCTCTGCGGCAATCACAACTTTCCATATCATTGAAAGACTTTGCCGGGCACCGGTGATAATTGACGGAATCAATGCAGGCACGGTGAAATGCCGCAGTCTTTTCCATCCTCTGATGTTGTAAACGTCACACATCTGAACAAGCTGCTCATCAAGCCCTCTCACCCCGTTGAGAACCTGAACATACATAACCGGGAAAGCCATTAAAAATGCTGAAAAAACAGGGACTGTGCCGGTTCTGAACCAAATAAAAGCAAGCAAAATCACGCTCATGACCGGTGTTGCTTTGAAAATATACATAAGAGGATTCAGTGCAAACTCAACAATTCTGAAGTAACCTGCAACAATGCCTGTGACCGTACCTGAAAGTACAATTACAATAAAACTCTCAAAGGCACGCAGAACGGTGAAAAGAACATCTGTTACAAAATTTTTTCTGAAAAGAATTTCCGTAAAACTTTTTACCACCGTGACGGGTGAAGGAAAAATAACCGGTATATTCATTGCAACGGAAACGCACTGCCATATTACCAGAACGGCAGATACGGAAATAACAGTCACAACGGTACGCTCATTCTTTCTGATACTCTTTTTTACAGGCAAAACACACCCCTTATGAATATTTCAATACCTATGCCTATAAGAATCATCCCTCCGGCAATACCTGCCCTGCCTGCAAATTTCGTACCGATTTTTCTGCCCAAAACAAGTCCCGAAACACACAATATGAATGTTATTGCAGCAATTATAACGGACGAAACCAAAGCCATAACCAAAGTATACTCTGAAGTTGCAAATCCTACGGAAAGTGCATCTATGGAAGTTGCAATTCCCTGCACAACAAGACGCTTAAAGCTCAAATTATTCCTTTCATTTTGTTTCTGAGTCTTTTTTGCAGCCTCAAGAATCATTCCGATACCTATATACAGAAGAAGACCCAGCGCAATGTACGGGATAAATTTCTGAAATAAAGTGAATTTTATTGCAATTGTCCTGACACAGATCCAACCTATAAGAGGCATCAGAAACTGGCAAAACGAATACATCCCTGCAATCAGGTTCATCCTGAACTTCCGCATCTCCGGTTCATTCAGACCGTCAGCCACAGATACTGAAAAAGCATCCATGGCAAGTCCGAACCCCAACAGAACACTGTTGAAAAAGAACAGGAATGAATATTTCATTATTTTACAACTACCCTTCTGTAGTTCTTTTTTCCGGCTCTGAGGATTATTTCACCGTCTTTTACAAAGTCTTTTGTTATGACTGTTCTGGGATCCTTTACGGGAATATCATTTACATACGCCCCGCCGCCCTGAACAATCTGCCTTATTTCACTGTTGGAAGAACCGCCTATTCCGGCAGCCGCAAAGAGACTTATTATCCCCATTCCGTCTCCCAACTCAATTTCAACCGTAGGCATCGCACTTCTGTCAGCACCGCCTCCAAATGCTGCCTTTGCGGCTGCAACTGCTTTGTCTGCCTCTTCCTGACCGTGAATCAGCTTTGTCTGTTCATAGGCAAGGCGTTTTTTTGCCTCATTGACGTCAACGTCGGAGTTTCCGTAAGCCTCTATTTCCTCAAGAGGAAGGAAAGTAAACAGCTTCAGGAACTTCACCACATCAGCGTCATTCACGTTGCGCCAGTACTGGTAATAATCATACGGGCTGTACATTGCAGGGTCAAGGAACACTGCTCCTTTCTCGCTCTTTCCCATCTTTTTCCCGTCTGCACGTGTTATGAGGTTGAAAGTAAGTCCGTAACATTCTGCCCCTTCAACCTTACGTGTAAGATCTATTCCGGCAACTATATTGCCCCACTGGTCATCTCCGCCTATCTGCATCCTGCAACCCTCATGCTGATAGAGGTAAAGAAAATCGTAAGACTGAAGAAGTTGATAACTGAATTCAAGAAATGTAAGTCCGTCCTGTCTTTCAAGTCGTTGCTTCACACTCTCAAGACGGAGCATTTCATTCACCTTGAAATACGCTCCGATATCCCGCAGAAACTCAATGTATCCGAACTTTGTAAGCCAGTCCGCATTATTCCTCATTATTGCTTTTCCGACTCCGGGACCGGGATTGTCTGAAAAATCCATTATATTTCCTATCTGTTTTTTCAGACGTGAAGCGTTGTCAAGGATTGTTTCCAACGGGAGAATTTTACGCATTTCAGTCTTGCCTGAAGGGTCACCTATCATTGCAGTACCGCCACCGGCAAGTATGATGGGTTCGTGTCCGCACAGCTGCAGATGGTGAATTGCGTATAGCGGAACGGTGTGACCTATATGGATTGAGGGTCCTGTGGGGTCAATACCGAGGTAAAACCTCACAGGTCCTTTGTCCATCAAATCACTGAGCTTTTCAATATCCGTACAGTTCTTGTAAAAACCCCTGTCTATCAGTGTCTGTATTGCCCTGTTCATACTCTCTTGTATTCCTTTGTGGCTTTTCTTATTGTTGAAACAAGCTCACTTACCTGAACTCTCACCTGCTCCATTGAATCACGGAATCTGAGAGTAACCGTGTTGTCCTGAAGTGTATCATAGTCAACAGTCACGCAGTAGGGAGTCCCTATTTCATCCTGACGGCGATATCTTCTTCCTATTGCTCCGCCTTGGTCATAATCGGTGGCAAAATCTTCTCTCAATTCGTGTTCAAGTTTTTCAGCATATTCGGCAAGTCCGTCCTTCTTCACAAGAGGAAGCACGGCAACGGTCACCGGTGCCACATTCGGATGGAAGTGAAGCACGGTTCTCACATCACCGTCTGCAAGGGTCTGTTCTTCATAGGCATCAGAAAGAGCCATAAGGACATTTCTTGTAAGACCTGCGGATGTTTCAACCACATACGGTATGTAACGCTCGTTTGTCTCAGGATCCAGATAACCCATTTCCTTTCCTGAAAATTTCTGGTGCTGTGTGAGGTCATAATCTGTTCTGCTGTGCACTCCCTCAAGCTCCTGCCATCCCATCGGAAAGAGGAACTGAATATCGTATGCATCCTTTGCATAGAATGCAAGCTCGTCCGGTCCGTGCTGATGCCATCTGAGATGATCCGGAACAATACCTATCCTGTCAATGTAGAACTTCATTCTCTGTTCTCTCCAGTACGGGAACCACTTTTCATCAGTACCGGGCTTGCAGAAAAACTGCATTTCCATTTGTTCAAACTCACAGCTTCTGAATATGAAGTTCTTTGTTGTGATTTCATTTCTGAAACTCTTTCCGACCTGCGCAATCCCGAACGGTACCTTTACTCTTGATGAAGCAACCACGTTCTTGAACTCAACGTAAATTCCCTGAGCCGTTTCCGGTCTCAGATAAATTGTTGAAGCCGCATCAATATCGGCACCGATGTGAGTTGCAAACATCAGGTTGAAGTTTCTCGGTGCGGTAAAACTGCCCTTTGTACCGCATACGGGACAGGCGGCGTTGAGATCAATCTGATCCGCACGGAAACGGCTCTTGCACTGTTTACAGTCAACCATCGGATCAGTGAAGTTACTCACATGTCCGCTTGCCTCCCACACTTTGGGATGCATCAGAATTGATGCATCAAGGCCGACTATGTTGTCGTGAAGCTGTGTCATTTCTTTCCACCAGATATCACGTATGTTGTTTTTCAGCTGAACTCCGAGCGGACCGTAATCATACGCTCCGTTAAGTCCTCCGTAAATCTCACTGCTCTGGAATATAAATCCGCGTCTTCTGCAAAGAGAAACAATTTTGTCCATTGTAACTTCACTCATTTATTCACCTCTCTTTTGAGCAACTCTCCAATACTTTAATTGCTCTTTCAATTCTTCTGAATACCTCTGCCCTGTCAAGTAGCCTCATACAGCTGAAGGGCGGCGGACTTACGGCAAGTCCCGTAACCGCTGTCCTCAGCGGATTGAAAACACCTGCATTCTTTATTCCCAGTTTCTGAGCAAGTTCACAGAGTGAATTCTGCATTTCATCATCGGATGCCCCTTTTTCCAATGCGGGACGTATATATCCGTACACTGCTTTGAGTGATTCAAGTGTTCCGGCAGCATCCATCTTTTTGGGTATGAGAAGCTCCGGTGCCGGCTCGCCCTGATCTTTCAGGAATGCACACATACCGACTGCATCGGAAAGCAGCACAAGACGCTCCCTTACTCCGGGCACAAAAGCAACAAGCCTGTCTCTGTCCGTTTCTTTCAGAAGACCTGCTTCACAGAGATAAGGCATAAGAAGATCCGCAAGTTCATCGTCTGTCTTCTTACGTATATACTGACCGTTGAACCAGTCCAGCTTCTGATAGTCAAATACTCCGGGTGCTTTGTTTATCTTTTCAAGACAGAAAACATTTTCAAGCTCCTCACGGGTGAAAAACTCACGGTCTCCGTCATAGGACCAGCCTACAAGACTCACATAGTTGAGCAGAGCCTCCGGCAGATAACCTTTTTTTCTGAAATCCCTGACACTTGTTGAACCGTGACGTTTTGACAGCTTTGCAAAGTGAACCTCTCCGGTTACGGGGTCGGTCTCCTTCCCCATCACCATCGGCAGGTGGCAGTACTGCGGAACTTCCCAGCCGAATGCCTCATAGAGTATTACGTGAAGCGGTCCTGACGGAATCCACTCCTGCGCCCTCATTATGTGAGTAACACCCATAAGATGGTCATCAATCACATTTGCAAGGTGATAAGTGGGAAAACCGTCACTTTTCAGAAGCACCGGATCAGGACTTATATCTTTGTTTTCCCTTGTTATGTCACCCATCAGTATATCGTGAAATGTAGTACTGCCCTCTGTAGGCACTTTAAGTCTTATTACAGGTTTTATGCCCTGTTTTTCATATTCCGCACGCTGCTCCGGAGTGAGGTTTCTGCAATGTCTGTCATAACCTTGCTCAGAACTTTTTTCCTCTTCCTGCTTTTTTCTCAGTTCTTCAAGTCTCTGCGGAGTGCAGTAACAATAATAGGCTTTACCCATATCTACAAGTTTCTGCGCATACTCCCGGTAAAGTTCAAAACGCTCACTTTGTACGTAAGGTCCGCACGAACCGCCGATAACAGGTCCTTCATCCCACTTGATACCCAGCCATTCAAGAGTGTCATAAAGATCCTGCAGACTTTCCGTGCTGTAACGTTCTCTGTCAGTATCCTCTACTCTCAATATGAATTTCCCGCCGTTTGCACGTGCAAAAAAATAGTTGAAAAGTGCGGTTCTCACTCCGCCGATGTGCTGAAGCCCTGTCGGTGACGGGGCATACCTTACTCTAACCTGCATAAAACTTCCTTTAAGCCCACGGGCCTTCTTTGAGAATCTTCAGTAAATCTATCCTTGACCGGACACCCATCTTATCAAAAATGTTTGCCACGTGGTTGTTCACAGTATTAACCGATATGCAGAGTTTTGATGCAATTTCCTTGTTGGTAAGTCCGTCACATATCTGCTGCACAACTTCAAATTCTCTATCCGTGATGTTGTATTTTTCCAAAGCCTTCATATCAAGTACCGGAGCGGAAAGAAGTTTTTTTGCATCAACATCAAAACGGTTGTAAAAGAACACCAGCATTATGATTGAAAATGCCATTGAATAGACCGGATAACTCAAATCTTTGGCAAGCGGGAAAAAGTATGAAAGAGCAATTGTGGGAATCAGGCACAGACTGACTATGTTGATAGTGAGTGCAGTATTTCTGCTGTTTTCATCTTCTATCCGGTGAATTCTGCCCCACAGATTGATTATACATGACCCGTAAACCACAATGAAAAGCGGTGTCTGTATGTAATTTTCAAATATTCCGTTTTTTGTGAGCGAGCCGGTCAGCCCCAGTCCGAAGTAAATTATTCCCGCAGGATATGTGAAGAGTCTCTGCCTTTTTCCCCATTTGTCTCCGGTAATCCACCTGAGAAAGTACGGAATCAGTACAATCATGAATCCCATTATCACATGATTCCATATTCTGAAAACGTAGTGAAACACCTCACTTACAAGCGGGTTGAAAAAATTGAACGATATTTTGTTTGCGTAGTCAAAAAAAACAGCTCCGAGTATGCAGGCCTGAAAGACCACATACCACGCATTCCAGACTGCTGCTTTCCTGAATTGTCTTGACGCTATGCCGAGTGCAAGACTCATTGAACAGAGAGCAATGGAAATTGTGTAAACTATGAACACCAACCCGTCCATAGCCCTACAATATATAATAAACGGTTGAAAATGAGAATACTGCGGCACAAACAGGTAGCCGATTGTTCTGAGTTTTGTAAAGGGAGTTCCTGAAACTCCCTCCTCAGTCTCTCATCTGCTTTAATGCACTGTTTCTGTTGTTTTCCGTCTCAGCTATGTGCTTTTGCAGTTTTGATGCGGAATCTTCACCGGTGACAGACCATACCTCACCTGCAAGTACGTATGCCTGTGAATATCTTCCGAGCGACATTTCCAGAATTGCAGCATTGTAACCGCTGGGAAAGTGATGTGAATTTTTCCATTCACGGATGAAAATATCGTACGCTTTCTGTAATTGACCTTTTTCAACAAGTTCATACGCCTCTTTTAAGGTATCAACCTCCGGTCTGTTCCTCATCAGGGTAAGATACGATGTCTCATAGTGAGGAGTAAGCCTTGCAGTCAGCTCTTCACTGAAAGACCGGATTATTTCTTTGAACATATCAACCGGTTCTTTGACCCTCAGATAACTGATTGAACTTTCAGACCATGCCGCTTCCGCCGGAAGTGAGGTGATGTGGGTTCTGTAATACCTTTCATATCTGTTGAAAGGATATGTCCCGTTGAGAACTCCGAAATCAATCTCTTCACCGGTTAGCGTGTTTTTCACTTTGTATGAAAGCACCATCTCCGCTCTTTGGTTGAGACTGTACTTCATCTGTGAATAGCCTGACGGTGTTTCCTCCTCCTCAGAATCCACAAATTCCTCATAGAACATATCATCTATGGATGCGGTGATAAGCACGTCCGCACCGCGCTTACCGAGCATTGCTGTTTCTGAATAACCCAACAGCTCCGAATCCGTAATGTATGAATCTGTCTGTGTTGTTCCTATTATCGTGTAGAATCCCTGATCCAGTGCTCTTTCAAGAGAACGTGACATCTCCGCAGCAACCTCATCCACCACAAAAGGTGTGAATGCAGGAGAAGAAGACCTGATGCTTTCGGGAACATCCCGTGAATCACCGTACCTGCCTGACATAAACTCCGACCTGTGATAATCGTAAGGTTTCACCGATGCCACCGCTACCGTCCTGCATCCTTCCAGATTTATCATTCCCGGAACAAGGGCCTTTATCTGAACTGAAGTACCGCAGCTGCAAAGCAACAACACGCTGAATACAAGACTGATAGAGCCAATTGCAAAATTCCATTCATGAATTCTGAACCTGCCTTTGCGGTATAAAATGCGTTT